>JANMJN010000765.1:0-1756 GCA_031371355.1 Saprospiraceae bacterium | reverse complement strand
ATGATGCGCCAAAATTGATTGCGTCCGCCATAACTGAACGCATTTATATCCGCTTGATTTTCTTCCGCCGTTCGTTGCGAAAACAAACGACCTGGGAATGTACCAACGACTAAATATTCCGTGTTTTGAGGGATGAAAGAACCGAAAGGATGGTATTCTAAGCTCATTTTTAAGCCATTTTCAAGTAAATAACGAGTATCAATGTTATCAAGGCAGGTAAGGCTTGCACATAAAAAATGCGTTTTCCTGCCGTCATGGCACCATAAATACCTGCAACGCTCACACATGCAAGGAAAAAAAGCGCGACATTTAAATGCCAATCTGCATCGGTAATTAAGAGCGACCATATCAAACCGGCGGAAAGAAAGCCGTTGTAAAGTCCTTGATTGGCGGCAAGGGTTTTGGTGGGTTCAAAAAGCGAAGCGTCAAGACTACGGAATGTCTTTTTGCCCAATGTCGTCCATGCGAACATTTCCATGTAGAGTATGTAAATATGTTCAATGGCGATAAGAGAGACTAAAAAATGGGTAATTGTTATCATTGTAGCATTGAGAATTTATGTCAAATCGTTGAAAAATTAGCAACATCTAATAAGGCGACCTTTTTAGCATTCAATAATTGTCGAATGGCAACTAAATGAGAAAAGATAACGATGGGCACAATGACAGAAGGCAACCAAACAAATGGAAATTTTAACACACCTATATTTGGCTGATTAAAAGCAAATTGCTGAAAAGGCGTGGGCGCAGACAAAATACCAATAGCTACGACATTGAGCACCAATAATAGACACACAAAATTCCAAATCAAATTGACCGTCCATTTCGTTTCACTGTTTTTAAAAACCCACCAAGCCAAAGGCAAAGCGGTTAAACCCGACACGATATCAAAATTCCGTCCTTCAAAAGTCATTGAACGGGGTACTTGCTCGTTTAAATACAACCAAAACAAGACAATTTCAACTGGTACGCGACAAATATGAATCACCGTTAAGTCCTTCAAAGGCATTCTATCAATAAAATTTTGACCTTTTTTTGTGACTAAAAAATAAATCACCGTTAAAAATGCGGGTACGCCGGCAAGGGCAAGACGAGGCGGCATGGTATCCGTTTTTAAATAGAAATTGCTCGCTGCGAGAATACCCTGTAAGCTTATCCAAGCCCCTAAACCTATCAGAATATTGTTGGCAATGGTGGGCGAGACGCGTGCACAAGCCCTATAAAATAAGGCAATTGTCAAAATAGTCGTTAAAATGAAAATGACAGACACATATATCGGTACGTCCATATTTTTGAAATTTTATAATTTGAGTTGGTTACGAGTGTGTTTCATAATTTTAACAAAGATAGTAGAAACAGCTAAAAATGCTCTTGGAATGGCGTTGAAATTAAGTAATCTTTGGACTGAACGGCACAAATAAAACATAAAAAATCAATTGACTGCCATCAGAAAATGAAAAAAGTAAAAAGGACTTATGGGTTTTGGTTTTTTAACGCTTACTAAACACGCTAAACTTAACGAAACAAGTATCTTTACCACCAAAAATGACTTTATGAAACCCGCAATTCATACTTTAGACCTCCATTTTTTGGGTCATGCTGAAACGGTGGCTGCCTTTTTGATTGTTGCCAATGGCGAAGTTGCATTGGTTGAAACAGGTCCTTATTCAACGTTTGAGTCCTTGAAAAAGGCGTGTTTAGACGTTGGATATCCCTTAAAGACGATAAAAAAAGTCTTTTTGACGCATATTCATTTC
>JANMJN010000751.1:0-2272 GCA_031371355.1 Saprospiraceae bacterium | reverse complement strand
CTCGATGGTGTCAATCCGATAGATGTTTTTGCAGATACATTTCCCGCAGGGACTTTGAGCGGTGCGCCAAAATACAAAGCGATAGAATTGATTGACCAATACGAAAAAACAAACCGTCATTTCTACGGCGGCGGCATCGGTTTCATTGGTTTCAATGGCGATTTGACGCACGCGATTATCATCCGTTCTTTTTTGTCAAAAGATAATGTTTTGTACCGTCAGGCGGGTGCGGGTATTGTTGTGTCGAGTGTTGAGGAGAATGAATTGCAGGAAGTGAATAATAAATTGAATGCTTTGAAAGTGGCTTTAGTAGCAGCAGAGAAAATTTCTTAATAGTTTTAAAATCAATTAGTTATGAAAATATTAGTCCTCGATAATTACGACAGTTTCACCTACAATTTGGTGCAATACATCACCGAATTGACGGGCGAGACCCCCTCAGTATTTCGCAACGACAAAATCAGTTTGGACGCTGTGGATGCTTATGATTGCATTATTTTGTCACCCGGTCCTGGTTTGCCAAGTGAAGCCGGAATTATGCCCGCTTTGATTAAAAGATATGCACCAACAAAACGTATTTTTGGCGTATGTTTGGGTCAACTAGCGATAGGCGAGGCGTTTGGCGGGACGTTGTACAATTTGCCAAAAGTCTATCATGGCGTGGCGACACCGATACAGATTGTAGATAAAAATGAAGCCATTTTCAAAAATGTGCCATCTGAAATATTGGTGGGTCGCTATCATTCATGGGCAGTTGTGAAGGAGACTTTACCTGCCGAATTGAAGGTGACAGCCGTTGATACTGAGGGGGTCATTATGGCTTTGAGTCACGTCGAATACGATGTCAAAGGCGTTCAATTTCACCCTGAAAGTATTATGACCGATTATGGAAAACAGATTTTAAGAGATTTTTTGCAACCCGAAGCAGTAAAAAAAGGGAATGCGATTGAATATGTTTTTTAAACTTTTTGACTACTGATGGAACGGATGAGACTGATTTACCCTAATTTCTATTGTTATTCTGAAAGAATCTAAGAAAATCAGCGTAAATCAGTCGTATCAGTCTCATCAGTGGTCTATCTAAAATCAATAATATCATGGCGAATAAAAAGAAAAAACCAGCTGCGAAGCCTCAACCACAACTTACGCCCAAAAACTACATTCTAACAGGTCGTGCGCGGAAATTGCCGATTGTTGAATGTTGGATTAGCTCCGATTGGAAAAATGCGGGGATTTGCAGCATCGTTGTCGCTCGGCAACATGCCACGGGCAATTTGACTTTTGGTATTTATTTGGTGGATATTTTTTGCTTGGGGTTGAAAAATTCCAATCCTGTTTTCAATAAACCTGAATATGAATATGAAGATTTATTGGATAAAATTTTCAGCACTCACATGTATGGAAAAACCCAAATTGATTATGTTTTAGCTCACAATATTATATATGGTGCTGTTGCTTATGCTGAAGATTTGGGTTTCAAACCAGAAAAAGATTGGTATTTGAGTCAAATGATTTTGGAAGAAGACACCGAAGATGTGGAGTTGATAGAGGTGGAGTTTGGTAAAAATGGCAAACCTTATTTTATCAATGGTCCTTATGACAATGTCCAAAAAGTGATTAACACATTGAATAAAAGTGTGGGCGAAGGCAATTTCGAGATGACTTATATCTTAGGAGACCCCGGTCGTTTTGATGACGAGTTTGATTTTGATGATGACGACAGTGACGACGATTATGACGATGATGAGGAAGACGGCGATACAGAAGATGTTGATTATGAGGAAGTTAAAAGTTAAACCCCTCAGTATTTTTATACTTTTAGGTCAAAACCGTAGATTTAACTAAAAAATTAAGCTATAAATAGCTCACAAACAAAGTGTTTTCATTATAAATTACAATTTAACTTTATGGTTTAACTAAAAAGTTAAATCTTAAAAACTAAAAATCAATCATTTATGAAACAAGTCTTATCGAAACTTTTTGAACATAAAAAATTGTCAAAAGCGGAAGCGAAAGAGATTCTTGTCAATATTTCAACAGGTAAATACAACGAAGCGCAAATTGCTTCGTTTATCACCGTTTATTTGATGCGTCCGATTGCTGTGGCTGAATTGCAAGGTTTTCGCGAAGCTTTATTGGAGTTGTGTGTGCCTGTTGATTTAGAAGGTGTGGAAGCAATTGACGTTTGCGGTACAGGTGGCGATGGTAAAAATACGTTCAATATATCTACTTTATCCGCTTTTGTTTTGGCGGGTGCGGGTTACAAAGTGGC
>JANMJN010000749.1:0-2383 GCA_031371355.1 Saprospiraceae bacterium | reverse complement strand
AACAAAGTGATGCGTATGCTTTCGACCTTGGATATTTCGGTGGGTACAGTTGACGAACCAGACAAAGACAAGGCTAAAATTGGATTACAACGTGGAGCAATTGCCGCTAAACTAAATCTTTTTAGAGCCAAAGACCCTTTGTGCGAAGTTAGATTATATACAGGCATTGACACGAGCTATCGCCGCATTCAGTTAGAGCGTATGGCGTTGATAAATGAAGCCACTTTTTTTTATAAACGTGCCAAAAATGACAGTTTGCGCTATTATTTTGAGAGCCGAAAAGATTCTCTTGAGGCTGAATATGACAAAGCAACAATAGCTCAAAAAGAGGCAATTCAAGCAGTTTCTCAAAAGTATATGAAAGATAATTGGAACGCATCTCATATAGATATTGCTTACGGAAAAGTGTTTAATTATGAATACCGTGGTAATTGGGATAGTGTCAGATTACAAGGTTTTGGAGATGCTGTTTGGCTAAATGCCAGTTTGGGTATAGGTAAAAGAGCGTTAATAACAGGACTTGTTCGGTTTACTTCGCAAAACAAAAGAGATACCATCAAAATGGGTGGAGAACAAAAACTAAAGATGCCTATCATTGCCACGAGTAGTGTTATGACGTATGGTTTAAATATTCGCTATGGTTCACCTAAATTCAATTTATTTGCTGAATGTGTCTATTCAAAAGGTAATACCGATGCGGCAATTACAGACATACGTTCCAATTTGAATCAAGTGGCTTTTTACAGTATTTCTTATGGTGGTGATTGGCGTATTAATCGCAATGTTATGCTCAGTTTTGGTGTGCGGACGGATTACCGTGAAGATTTTAGATTCAAAAACCTATTGCCTACGGCGAGCATAGTCTGTATGATGCGTTGATTGTCAAAGAATTATAGCGAAAATACTGAGGGGGGGCATTATATAAGTTGTAACAATTTTACATTTTTGTAACTTATTGATTTACAATGTTGCGAAAGTTCAAAACCTTTGCATTAAATCTTATAAAATAAACCGAACATCCATAAATAAAGACCTCCCTCATAAAATTTAATATTTTTGTATGATTGACATGTTCAATAGAAAACAATATCTTTGTACAATAAAATAACAGCCATTATGAAAACATAGACTCAAAAAGCATTTATACGATGAACGGCTTACCCATGAATTCTATTCATTTCATTTTAATGTTATAAGGCTATATTGTTAAGACTTTTTATTTGAAAGATATAGGCAACTTTAGAAATCACTCATTACACTCTGCTCAATTTTAATGAAATACGCAATTCAGCTTTGGATTGGGTTCTAACTTTTTGTATGTGGATACAATATTGGTTTCTCTTTTTTCTCAAAAATCAAATGTCTTTATTTATTAAACTTTTTAAAAACGTTCATTATGAAAACAAAACAAATACTTCTTTTATCGGCTGCCTTGTTGCTGTCGTTTTCCGCTTCTGCCCAATGGGTCAAACAAAACACTCCTCCTATGAAGGGTCTCTACGAAATGTACGCCATTGGTAAAAATGTGATGTGGACGGACAATGTCAATCTTGGTAATTTGGATTCCATGCACATACCCCAATTTATTCGAACGGGTGATGGTGGTAAAACCTATAAAATAGGTCGGCTTTTCAATGCAGATTTTTCATCTCTTTTTCCTTACGATGCCAAAACATCTCATTTGTTGGGCGGTAATTTATCAGGCGATATTTATTTTATGCGCCGAACAGTAGATAGTGGGGCAACTTGGCAGGATATGCCTTACCGCCCAAGTACATTTCCCGATTTTATTCACTTTTACGATGCGAATAATGGTATTTTCTTTGGCGACCCCGATAGTTTGGGCTACAATGTGGCTTACACAAGTGATGGCGGTAACACCTTTACTCGGGTGCCACAAACCAATCTGCCGCGTCTCATTGAAACGGAATATGCCAATAATAAAGCTAACCAAATAATTGGTAATACTATTTTTATCACAAAAATAGATTATTCAAATGGCAATTGGGGTATTTTGCGCTCAACTGATAGAGGTCGAAATTGGACATCAGGCGCGTGGATTGAAGCAGATTTCTTTGAACTTCGATATGCTTTTACAGATGCCAATAATGGTATGGCACTGAGGGGTATCGGTGCGAGTTCCCGGAATCCGATATATACTACCGATGGCGGTGCAACATGGCAAGAAAGCGGCAATTTGCCTGGTCCGACGGGTTTTCCAATTGCAAATGTACCGAATACACAGAGTCTCATGGCTTTTTTCCAAGATACGGTACGTCGCGTCTTGTTTACAGCTTTGACCAATGATTTAGGTAAAACATGGAATACTCGTAAAGATGTTGGACCCTATGAACTAGACTCACGTTATCTTCAATTATTTGGG
>JANMJN010000742.1:0-4218 GCA_031371355.1 Saprospiraceae bacterium | reverse complement strand
AAAATGACATTGCGATAAGCTGCATCGTGTTGATGTTTATGCAACAACCAATCAGAGGATTTAAGGTGCATTTCGACATTGCCAAACCAAGTCAAATCGTCTATTTTTATTTTAACATTCTGAAAATCGGCACCTGCGTCTAAGCGGTTGTATTCACCAAAATCAAGGATTTCAAGGGCTTGCCCTGACGTTGTCTCCAGATTCGATAAGTCAAAACGGCGTGTCCGCCAAAGGAAGTGTAGGAAGTCTTCTCGCATAATGTATGTTTTTATTTGATTATAAAAAGCAATATGAGTCATGTTTCAAAACTTGACCCACAGTCGTGTATTTTAAATTCGTTCAAAAACCTTGAAAACATAGTCAAACTCATTTTTTTCGTCCTTTTTATGATATTCTTGGGATATGAGTTGCCATTTTGACATATCTATTTCAGGAAAAAACACATCCCCCTCAGTATCCAAATCCACTTCTGTCAAATAGAGCTTATCCCAAAGGTCAACCGATTGTTTGTAAATTTCACCACCACCGACGATAAATGCCTCTGTTTCACCATTATTTTTAGCCATTTTCAAGCCTTCGGCAATAGAATTGACCATCAAACAGCCCGAAGCGATATAAAAAGGGTTGCGGGTAATAACGATATTTGTTCGTTTCGGCAAAGGGCGACCAATGCTCTCAAAACAGTTGCGCCCCATGATGATGTGATGATTAATCGTTGTGCGTTTGAAGTAAGCGAAGTCGGCGGGCAAATACCAAGGTATCTCATTGTCTTTGCCGATGACCCCATTTTTGGGCGCAAGCCACTATTGCTGAAATTGTCATAAATTATTGATTATTAACATCTTATTTGTTTTGCAAGTTCAAAAGTAAAAAAGCTGTTTGACAATATCAAAGTTTTACCCCCCTCAGTATCAGAAAAGTTTGCAGCATTTGGTTTTCTTAAAATACTCAAATAGCTTTACAGCAAAAAAAGTGTCGTAAACTTCATTACGACTACAATACACACGCAATGAACACTTTCGCAGACAAAATCATCGCTTTCAATGAGCAAGTAGAGTTTACGGGTCAATTGCCAGAAGGCATCCGAATAATGAATCCTTTCAAGGAAAATCCAGAGGTTTTGGCTCTTTCTGGTGCATTTTACAAGAAGTTTTACAATGACAACCAACAAAGGCATTTGATTTTGGGCATCAATCCAGGGCGTTTTGGCGCAGGAATAACAGGCGTGCCGTTTACCGATTCGCATCGTTTAAAAAATGAATGTGAGTTGCCTTATTCTGGCAAAGACACTTACGAACCGTCGGCAGTTTACATTTATGACATGATAAATTCTTTTGGAGGGGCAAAGGCTTTTTATCAGCATTTTTACATCAATTCAGTTTGCCCTTTGGGTTTTACGTCCGTTAAAGACAACGGTAAAGAGGTTAATTACAACTATTACGATAGCAAAAAACTCACTGATGCAGTTTATCATTTCATGGTTTGGAACATCGAAACGCAAATTTCAATGGGTGTAAATACAGACGTCTGTTTTTGCTTCGGTACAGGGCAAAATGAAAAGTTTTTAACAAAGTTGAATGACAAAATGTCTTTTTTTAAGAAAATTGTCGCGTTGGAACACCCACGTTATATTATGCAGTATAAATCTAAGTCGAAGCAAATGTATATTGATAAATACCTATCCGCTTTTGCAGAGGTTTTATAAAACCCTATAATTTTCCTTTTCAAATACCAACTAAACCACCGCTACTTTGTTACTTTGCGAAAATTTAGACAGTATGAATGAAAAGACAAAACTTTGGTTCAAGCGGATTGGCATCGGCGGCTTCCTCTTTTTCTTAGGAAAAGGGATAGTTTGGCTCATTGTTTTAGGTTATGCAGGTAAATGTGCCATGGAATAAAATATTGAAAATCAATACGTTACTGTGAAAATAATACAAGCCACTCTCGAACATATCGACGACATTGTACCGCTTTTTGAAGCCTACCGTATCTGGTATAAAAAGCCCGCCAATGAATTGAAAACGCGCCAGTTTTTGACGGAACGCATAATAAAGCAAGAAAGTGTAATTTTTCTCATTTATACTGAGGGGGGGCTTGCGGTCGGTTTCACGCAATTATACCCAACTTTCAGTTCTATTCGTTTGGGTCGTTTGTGGTTGCTAAATGACCTATATGTCGTGCCTGAAGAACGAAGCAAGGGCTTCTCTATTGCGCTGATTGTACATGTTAAAGATATGGCTCGAAAAACAGGTGCAGTCGGTGTTGTGCTTCAGACCGATAAATCCAATGATATAGGCAATAAACTTTATCCACGTACTGGATTTGAATTAGATAGTGCAGTTTGTAATTATTACGGATGGTATAATCCGGATTTTGTCATTTAAGATGTTTTTTTAGACCACTGATTTTGCTGATTCAACGGCTTTTCACTGATTTTCTTTATTCTTTTTAGGATGCTTAAAGGGAAATCAGTGAAAACCAGTTGAATCAGTGTCATCTGTGGTCAAAAAAAATCATTACTAAAATTCAAACATTGAAATATATAGCAAAAACTTTCGCAGGGCTTGAAGGTGTCCTCGCCAAAGAAATTGAAAACATCGGTGGTGAAAACATCGAATTGACCAAACGAGGTGTCATTTACGAAGGCGACCAAAGGCTTTTATATCGTTCAAACCTCGAATTGCGGACGGCTTTACGGATTTTGATGCCGATTCATACGTTCCATGCACCCAATTTGGATGTTTTTTATAAAAGAATAAGAGAAATAGAGTGGTGGAAGTACATGGATTTGGACCATACTTTTGCCGTAGATGCGATTGCAAGGTCTGCGATTTTCACCCATTCGCACTATGTTGGTTTAAAAACCAAAGACGCGATTGTTGACCAATTTCGAGACAAAATGAATCGTCGCCCAAATGTGGACATCGAGCGTCCAGATATTCAAATCAATGTTCATGTTCATGGCGATGAGTTCTCAATTTCGCTTGATGCGTCTGGTGATTCGTTGCATAAGCGTGGTTATCGCCAACAAACGGTTGCTGCACCTTTGAACGAAGTACTGGCGGCGGGCATGATAATGTTAGCAGATTGGACAGGTGAAACGGATTTTATGGATGCTTTTTGCGGTTCAGGGACTTTGTTAACAGAAGCAGCTTTGATAGCGCATCGTATTCCTCCGCAATTTCGCCGCAGCTATTTTTGCTGCAAACATTGGTTGGATTTTGATAAACAGCTGTGGGACGAAGTTGTTTCTGAAAGCGATAGCCATCGTGTTTTAGACTTTAAGCCTAAAATTATGGGTTCAGATCTCAGTGGTCGGTCATTGAGTGCAGCTCAAGCAAATTTAGAATCCATTGGATTTAATCGCAAAATTAAACTTGAAAAAGCGGACTTTTTTACGCGAAGCGCACCTGTTCTCGTTCCAAGAGGTGAAAATACTGAGGGGGTCGGTACGATGATTATGAACCCACCTTATGACGAGCGTTTAGAACTTGAAGATGCCATTGATTTTCATAAAAAAATTGGTGATGCTTTGAAAAAGAACTGGAAAGGTTGGACAGTTTGGGTGATGACGGGCAATTTAGAGGCAGCAAAATTTATCGGTTTGCGCCCACGCCGTAAAATTCATTTGTTCAATGGGGCGTTGGAATGTCGTTTGTTGAAGTTTGAGATGTATTGACTATCAATTTTTTATAAGATACAAGTAGTCATTGGTCATTAAACGTCATGAGTCATTGTTTATAAAACATTCATTTTCAGATATTTATAATCAAAGATAATTCCCGATTATTTACACCAATCTACTTATTTGTTTTTTAAATCAAAAATATGCCAAAAATAACTCTTTTATTATTAATGATTTTTTTGAGCCTTAAAGCTAAATCACAAGCGGTAGGATTGTCTATGTCAAAGATCAAAGCCCCCCCTCAGTATTTGCCTTTAAAAAAAGGAAAATTAAGTATAAAAAGCAGTTTTAGTATTGATAACCAGCAAGTTGTGAAAAATAAACCACGCCCGATTCCTTCTGTTTTTTCAGTCGAAACGCTGCCGTTTTTTTGTAAAATTGAATACAAAATGGGTTTGAATAATAAATTCCCCGTTAAGTTCAGACTTGGCGATGTGCAGTATGTTGAGCAGTTAGAAGGAAAACATTAGAGTGAAAAGTCATAATTGAAAAACGAATAGCCTTGAAAGGGTGTGATATGCAAGTAATGG
>JANMJN010000731.1:0-1668 GCA_031371355.1 Saprospiraceae bacterium | reverse complement strand
GGTTGTAAAGACAGTTTTTTAGATGAAAACCCAGTGACAACCTTGACGACGGATGTCTATTTTAAAACCGAACAAGGTTTTGAAGACTTGATTAGAGGATGTTATCCTTTAGTGAGAAACATTCACCAAAACAGAACCCTTCTTTTGAATGGTACGGACTTGCATACGCCAGGCGGTTATGGTGACCCGAAATTTCCAACCGCACCAGCCAATGCGGGGTCTATTAATCAATACGATATTGGTTTCAACGCCACGCTCGGAGAACTCCAAAGTCTTTGGACAATTCTTTATGCTGAAATTGCCCGTTGCAATACCGCACTTACGCGTGCTGATGGGGTCACTTTTGCAGTGACTGCGAATAAAGATATTCGTGTTGCAGAAGCCCGTTTTTTACGCGCATTATGCTTTTTTTATTTAGTACAACATTGGGGCGATGTGCCAATGCCTTTGGTGGAGGTAACAACGCCGACTAAAGAAGCGACAAGAGTACCTTCTGCCACGATTTACACCCAGATAATTAACGACCTTTTGGATTGTGAAGCCAAATTGCCTGTAACTGCCACTCAATACGGACGGGCTACAAAAGGGGCTGCACAATTCCTTTTATCAAAAGTGTATTTGACTCGCGGTTGGAATTTCAAAGGGGCTTTGGGTGGCACAGCTGCTGATTTTGGTAAAGCTCTTGAGTATGCCGATAAAGTCATTGACGCTTATCCATTGGCAACGGCTTATAACCTGTTGTTTCCTAAACGCGATGAAAATCCGTTGAAACAATACGTGGGCGCTCAAAACGATAAAAATGCTGAAATCATCTTCGCGGCTCAATACAGCGATGTCGCTTTGACCAATAAAACAGATGCAGCATTTTCACCTTCCATAGAAGGGGGTAATAATTTACATTCTGTTTTTGGCGGCGGTCAAGAAGGATATCCTGGCTCAAAAGGTCGAACAAGCGATTATAATCGTTCCCAAGGTCCGCATACATTGTCCGCAGCGGCATACCGTTTTTATGACCCAGATAATGATTCTCGATACGACCACAACTTTTTAGATGCAGGTTATGCCTTAATAGCCGTAACAGGCTTTAAACCTTTGCCCTCAACAAATGCCAATCTTAAAATTGACCTAAAAGCGGGCGATACAGTTGTTTATTTCCGTCCGTGGAATAATCCAGCCAAGTCATTAGATGACAGAGGCATTGATATGGGCGGTAAAAAGAATTATTCCGTCGTTAATGGCGATGAATGGGGTGGTGGTTATAATATTGTCAATGGCATTGGGGTGAGTGGTTTCCCATCAGGAGAGCCACCAATGTGGAAGTTTTGGCAACCCAATATTCAATACGGCGATGCTTATGGCACATTCAACGAAGCCATTTTTCGGGCTGCCGAAGCCTATTTGATTGCCGCCGAAGCCATTGTAAAAGGTGCAACGGGCGGCAAATTAGGTGGTGCTGATGTCTATTATAATAAAGTTTTAGACCGTGCCTTGGGTGCTAAAAAAGCAAATGATCCGAAATGTGCGAAGTTTCCTGAAGATATTAAATCGCTTGAAGCCGTTTCATACAGAGCCACACCTGCCAATATCACCATTGATTTAATCCTCGATGAACGTGCTCGTGAATTGTTGGGTGAATACACTCGGTGGTTTGATTTGAAAAGAACAGGT
>JANMJN010000697.1:0-4975 GCA_031371355.1 Saprospiraceae bacterium | reverse complement strand
AATGCTTGGGTTTATCGCAAAGACATGGCGGCATCGCAAGTTTTGTTTCACGAAATACATATTCTCGGTGTGCAAGAAGCTTTGCATGAACAGATTATGGATTTAAAAGACAGGTTGCCGCAATATAAATACGTCGGTGTCGGGAGAGATGATGGCAAAACGAAGGGCGAATATTCCGCTATTTTTTATGATACAACACGTTTAAAAGTCTTAGAATCCCAAACTTTTTGGCTTTCAGAGACCCCCTCAGTAGCAGGCAGTAAAAGTTGGGATGCAGCGATTACGCGCATTGTTACTTGGGCAAAAATGCAAGATAAAAAAACAAAAAAGACGTTTTATGCTTTCAATACCCATTTTGACCATATCGGGAAAGTGGCAAGACGGGAAAGTGCTAAACTACTCTTAGAAAAAGTGAATAAAATTGCGGGCACTTCGCAAGCTATCATCACAGGCGATTTTAATGCCCAACCCGATGATGAACCGATAAAAGTCGTCGTTGATGCGCATAATCCTCTGAAATTGATTGACACAAAAGGGCTATCCATTTCAGGTCATTATGGTCCAACAGGCACTTTCAATGGTTTTAAATCAAAAGAAACTTCAGATCAGCCGATTGACTATGTTTTTACTCGTAAAAAAATAACCGTTTTGCAACATGCAACCTTGAGCCAAACATGGGGCGGCTTGTTTTCATCTGACCATTTTCCTGTTTTTGCACGGGTTTTGATGCCTTGATACTGAGGGGAGGCAATGGAACGATAAGTTTTTTACCTATGAATATCGCCGCGAGAATAAGTGTATAAGTGAACGTGGCAGTCATAATCTTATGCTTTTTTAATTTGATAAAACAATTATAGTTTTGGATAACTGAAATCAATGGGCAAGCCACCTGCTTTCAATATGCCCTGTTCTATGGTCAACCTTTTTCCAGAAGGGACAAACACCAAGACGCGCGCGGCATCGGCAGGGATAGAGAACACAACCTGCCCACTCACACCTTTTAAGATGAAACGACGACTGACGGTGTCATAAACATCTATTTTCTCTGAACCGACGGTGGTTTCTACTATTTTGATTTCTTGATAAGGATTGAAGAACAAATAAGTCGGGTATGCCGCTTGTTTTTTGTACAAATCGGTCAAACGACAGTCTATTTGCAGGATTTCTGGCACATTGGTCTTTTGAATGGTGCCACCAAAGAAACCGACGTGGCTGCTGCCATACACCGAAAACTTGGTTTGCTGTGGCATTCCTTTCTCCCATTGAGGACCATCACCTTGTGCGAAAGGCGTTTTACCTTTGAACTGCGGGTAACTGGATTCTTTGATAATGCCTTCATAGGCTATCACGTTTTTTGTAATCGCTTTATACTGAGGGATGGCTTGTAGGGAGTCAGGCATATCATACGGATAACAAAACCGCGCTGCATTTGAAGCGTTCAATGCCCATTTGCCGACGGCACGCGCATAACGTTGGTCGTACCGAACCATAGAGGAGAACGGCATCATAATATCAAAAGTGTTCATCAAGAATCCATATCCGCCGTGGTCAATGGTGCTGCCGAGCAAGCCACTGACATCGTAATCGCCCCACTTGTCTGCAAGAATCCCCCACCCTTCTCGTCCAACAGCCGTGCCGTCGAAAGTCCAATCGAGGAAGCGTTGTATATCATAGTTTGTACCAACTTCTGCGTTCATACGTGCGCCGATATAAGCCGCAAAGGGTAACATAGCTTCATAAAAACGGTTTTCTTTTTGATTGTATAAGACATTCATGGCATTTTTGGCTGCCTTTAAGTATTTCTCATCGCCAAATTTGATGTATGCTGAATAGAGTATAAACGCATAGCCGCCCGCCACATCTTCTTGCGTCGGGATATGGTTTTTATGCGGCGTCATGGTTTTAAAATCAAAATAAGAGTAGCTGTAACTGTTGCCCATGACCGAATCGGACTTGTAAAACTGCTCGGCGATACCCCTCAGTATATCGTCAAAATCATGCTCGTTTGGGTAGAAGTTGGCGACGCTGTAAAAGAGCAGGTTGTTGTGTACTTCATACCAAAAGTCGTTGCCGTAGCCGCCGCCAATGTGTGCGCCTTTGTTGGTGAAATTCATAATCACATGCCAACCATTGTCTTTATTGTAGTAGTTGCGCAACATTTTGACGTAGTTCCGACCGTCTTGATGGCTTTTGTCAATGCCGACAAGGGTTGCGCCTAAGACAGCACCCATCGCCCCTAATGCTTCATGGTTTTCGCCATTGTTGACAGCCGCACCCATGCGTATATCGCCTAAGGCGGTATAAATGCCAAAGGTGGTATCTGGAAAATTCCGCCCCCTGCCATCGAGCCAGATGAAGGGCAGGTTTTCGCCTTTCTGATTAAAATCAAAAATGTAACTATCGAAGTCTTTTGCTTTCTGCTTCCAATCTTGATAAACGTATGGTTTTGGATGATTGGGCATCTTGTCCACACGTGGGATGGGTCGTTGTGTGACCGACGTTGCGTCGAATAATATTTTTTTTGGCACATTGCAACCTATATAACAGAGTGCAATGGTAGAAATGACGAGTATTTTATTCATACAATAGTTAGTTTAGATTTTTATATTTCTGCGATTTATTTTGATGCGTCCGCGAGTCTTCGGCATGCGTCTGCAAGTCTTCGGCGTGCGTCCGTAAGCCATAGGCGTGCAAAAAAAAAGTACTACCGTGTCCATTTAAAGGTCGGCGGCATGCGAAAAGAAGTACTACCGCATCCATTTAAAGGTCGGCGGTATGCGAAAAGAAGTACTACCGCATCCATTTAAAGGTCATCGGCATGCGAAAAGAAGTACTACCGCATCCATTTAAAGGTCGGCGGCATGCGAAAAGAAGTACTACTGCATCCATTTAATGATCGTCGGCATGCGTCCGTAAGCCGTCGGCGCGCTTAATTCTGCAATATACTGAGGGGGGCTGATTCTTCCGTTTCTAAATCTGCCACAATATTCTTTGCCATAAAATAACCCAAGAAGTGAATCAACGCAATCACCAACAAAGCATAACGCAAAGCAATATCCACACTGACATATCGCGCCAAGACGATGAACAAACCACAGCCGAATAAGCGTCCAATATACAGACCCAGTTCGTGGTTGAATATATAGGTGAAGGTATTGCGCTTTTCCTTTTCGGCGACCACGTCTATGACTTTTAATTGAATGGGAAAGTAGGCAATGTCTAATAAAGGTCGTGCAAAAAGAAGGCATAAGACAAACAAAATGACGCCAACGGCAGAGTACATCACCGCATTGAACAAAGCACCCAACACGAAAAGCGTGCAACCAATGCCATAAATCAAAACGCGGTGCTTGGGGGTGGTGATTCTGCCGAGTACATAGAGCAAAATGGCGGATAAGGCGGCAGCAATGCCTTGTATTAAGCCCAAAGACCCTTCTTTGCCGACGTGCGTCATCACCAACATGGTCGGTGCTGTGACGATATAGCCTTGTGCGATACCTTTAAGAGCTGCGAGTTGGAGCATCTTATTCCATAATTTATCAAATTTAAAGAATAGAAAAGGGGCTCTGAGTGGATTTTGAAACTGTCCACGATGCACGAGGATGGAAGCAAAAGCCGAGAGTGCAAAGACAAAAGCC
This sequence comes from Saprospiraceae bacterium, assembly GCA_031371355.1. GTDB lineage: Bacteria > Bacteroidota > Bacteroidia > Chitinophagales > Saprospiraceae > JAAFJT01. The sequence goes on along the minus strand of JANMJN010000697.1, from coordinate 1,337 downwards.
GTGATGATGTAATACGCCATATTGACATTGCCATTGAACCAACTATTTTTGTCGGTCGCAGCAATGAAACCGCCCGCTAATAAAGGAATGCCAATGCCTGTTATTGTGTAAAAAAAAGTTTCAATGCCGTAGTAATAGTTGCGGTTGCCATCTTTAGTGGTATTGAGTGCCAGAAAATCGCGGTTTGCCCAAAAGAAACCGTAGGACAGACCCATGATGAGTCCCGCGACAAATACACCGACGGTGCTCAGTTTATCAAGATACATCATCGCAGTCATGGAGACACCACTCAATATCATACCCAAGGAATAGAGCCTTGAGATGGGCAGTTTGTTCAACAAAAACCCGTTAATCATAAACGTTAAGGGGATGCCTGTGTAAACAGCCAATTGAAAGATGACAACCAAGCTGATGTCTTCCGAATTGCGCATGATGTAGGCACCGATGAACAACTCAATGATGGGCGTAACCATGCCGTAAATAAGATTGGTCAGCAAAAGCACGCGCATACTGAGGGGGTGCCCTTTGAAGAAATTTAATTCTTTAGTTAATGCACTGAACATATTGGTTGGTTTTAAATGTTTTAAACACATAGACACAGTAGAACACATAGCTTTTTCTTTTTTGTCATCCCGTAGGGGAAAAAGAAAAAGCTATGTGCTCTATGTGACTATGTGTTCCAAAATATTATTTAAAATGTGTTCAATTGAAAGCGTTGCGCCGCAAATGACTTCATCTGAAGCACCGTAATACATCGTAATTTCATCGCCTTCGACGATATGCCCATTGGTAAAGACGACATTGCCAAAGAAACCCGTGAGTTCATAAGGGGCAGTCGGCTCCAGTAAAGGTTCATAAGAGCGAGCGATGACTTTTGTGGGGTTTTTGAGGTCGAGAAGTTCCGCACCCAAGGCGTAGCGATTATTCTCGTCGGCGCCATGATAGATTTCCAACCAACCTTTGTCGGTTTTGATAGGCGCAGCACCTGCACCGACGCGGGCAGAGTCCCACATCCCTTCGCGGGTTTGGAGAATACAATGATGATTGCCCCAATGAATGAGGTCTTTGGAAGAAGCGATCCAGATAAAATTGCCGCCGAGTGCGATACCCGAAGGGCGGTGAAAGCAAAAGTATTTATTCCCTATTTTTTCCTCGAATAAGGCGCAGTCCTTGTTGTGTGGCGGTAGTATCATCCTGATTCTGTCAAAGTTTTGCCAATCACGGGTTTGCATAAGCCCTACACCTACCCCACTTTCTGAAACTTGTGTGTATGTCAGATTGTAAACACCCTCGATAAGACTGACTCGACAATCCTCGATGCCAAAGGTTTCTAAGGC
>JANMJN010000684.1:0-4938 GCA_031371355.1 Saprospiraceae bacterium | reverse complement strand
CCCCTCAGTATCAGTGGCTCAAAAAGCGCCGGTTAACCCACCACATCTCAAACCCGAGATGATAAAGGGCGGTCTGTTGTTGCTTAAATTCAAGGAGGCATGGCGCTATCAAAAAGGCGATGATATCAAATGGGCGGAACCTAATTTCGACGACAGTCAATGGCACGCCATTGCGCCCGATAATCTGACTGCTGATGCGATGCCCGATAGCCTTTGGCAGGGTTACGGCTGGTGGCGGCTATCTTTTACGGCGGATTCTGCTATTTATGCGCAAATTTCGCATTTGTATTTTCGGGGTTGGGGTGCAGCAGAAGTATTTTTGGATGGAAAAAAAGTACACACCTACGGCAATTATTCAAGTCAACCCCAAAACGAAAAAAACTATGTTCCGCGCTATGTTTTGGAAAAAGAAATGGTCATTGCACCTACTAACCGACATGTGCTTGCCATTCGTTACTCCAATCATCAAGCAAAGAGAGACGGAGCGATTTTAAAGCACAATGCGCCAAACTTAGGGTTTAGTATTGCTTTCGCTAATGAAACGAAAGCGACGGATTCGGAGTATAATTATGCCTATTACGTCGGCTCACATGCAGTTATAACCGCCATTTTATTGCTGCTTTTGCTGCTTCATGTGCTGCTTTTTATAAAATTTCCGAGGGAAAAATCCAATTTAGCCATATCCTTAGTGATCTTATTATTTCTATTAGCCGTGTCAACCAATTATGCGGGGCTTTTTATCGACATTACGGGATTCCGTAATGCTTTAATTCGAGGATTCGTCAATTCAACTGTTTTTGGTTTGGGTATCGTTTTGTTGCCTTATACTCTGGCTTTGCTTTTTCGATTAGAGAAATTTTATTGGACAAAATATCTCATTGGCTTGGTCGTGCTTCGAGTCATCATTTATTTTTACCCAATTGTACCCATCATTTATCCCGATTCGATATTCATCATTGTTGTTTTTATTGCCATTGGTATTTTAATGTATCAGGCAATTAAAAACAAAAAACCGAGCGTACATTACGTAACAGCAGGGACGATTGGTACGACCATTTTTTTGCTAATAGATAGATTGTACGCAACATCTGTGATTCAACTTTCTACGGAACAGTTTTATATCGTCCTCACATTTGTCTTTTTATGCTTTCCAGTAGGGCTCTCTCTTTATATCACCAGCAGGTACGGATCTCTTTTCTATGCTATGGAGAAAGAAGTGGCAGATCGAACGCAGGACTTGAATCTGTCTCTTCAAAACCTTATTACCACCCAAACACAACTCAAGGCTAAAAATGCGGAGAACGAATTGCTCCTAAAAGAAATCCACCACCGTGTCAAAAACAACCTTGAAGTGGTGTCCAGTCTTTTAGCCTTACAATCGGCTCAAATAGACGACCCCTCAGTACAAGATGCCATACAATCATCTCAAAATAGGGTGCAATCCATGGGCATTTTGCACCAAAAACTCTATCAAAGCGAACATCTGGCTTTCATAGAAATGAAGAATTATTTTATGAATTTAAGTGAAAATATCCTTGATTCGTACAGTGCCGCCGACCGTGTAACGATTGATTGTGTGATGAATGAAATAGATTTGGACGTGGATACAGCTGTGCCTATTGGTTTGATTGTCAATGAGTTACTCACCAATTCGTTGAAATATGCGTTTATAAAAGGACAAAAAGGCATCGTAAAATTGAGTTTGGTGGACTTAGGACAAAATATGTTGCAATTAAAAATATCCGATAATGGCATCGGTAAATCCTTGATAAACAAACCCCAAGGCACGGGCTTCGGAACCCAATTGGTGGATTTATTGACCAAACAATTGGACGGTACGATCCATCAAGAAATCAAGGACGGAACCATTATTTCCATTAATTTTAAACGGGCTAAAGTAGCATAAAAGTGATAAGTGATAAGTGAAAAATGCAGTAACTGATATTTTCAAGTACTGCATTTTTCACTTATCACTTATCACTTATCACTTAGTCAAAAAATCCTTCGAAAAGAAAAACCAATCCTTCGGACAGAAAAACACCCCATTCGTCCTCAACCATTTGTTTTGCGCGAAACTTCGTTGCTATTTTGTATCATTAAAATGACTATTTGGAACTATTACACAACGCCTGTATAGCTTTTGAAAAACCAAACGGCTATGGAAATATTTATTATATTTAATTTTATTAACAAAAAACTTTATCTATGAAATTCACTCAAATTTCTCTCTTAATTGCGGGCTTTTGCCTACTCACTTTTGTCGCATGTCAAAAAGATAATGTCTTCAACGATTCAAATATTGTTGTACCAGAATCGGCAAGAGTTGGTATTTTGAGTTCTTTGTGTGGCGTTGCGCCATAAAACCGAATTAAATAAAAGCATCGGAGCAACTTTGATAGTTGCGCCGATGCTTATAAGTACCCCCTCAGTATTTGGTATCTTTTTTTATAATTTTTAAAAAAATCAATGAATCAATGAAAAAAAATCAAGTATTCCCAGTCTTGGCAATTTGTATTACTTTATGCCTCAATATCGGATGCAATGCTCCTGCTACCGACACCGGCGTCAAAGCCACCGAAGCGACCAAACCAATGGCAGCCAAACCAGATTTGGTGAAAATTAAAGCCGACATACAAGCCTTAGAAACGGCTTGGGCGGCGGCTGATAATGCCCGTAACGCAAATGCAATATCGGCTTTTTATGCTGATGACGCTGTCAGTATGTCCAACAATAAACCTATGTTAGTGGGTAAAGCCGCCATTCAGAAAGATATTGAAGAAAGCATTGCAAAAAGACCTAAAGGTTCGACTGTCTCTTATGACATTATGGATGTATATGGCGATGAAAACACCGTTACAGAGGTTGGCAAAACAACTTCTAAGGATGCCGCAGGAAAAGTCTATTATACAGGAAAGTATATGGCTATTTGGGAAAAGCGTAACGGAAAATACCTGTGCATCAGGGATATTAGCAACGACGATGTGAAAGCAAAGTAGCAGAAGGAAATTTATACGCATGTCGAGGCTCGCCCAAAACGAGCCTCTTTTATCGTTATAGTCCGTCACTTCACGACTTTTATCCCCCCCTCAGTATCATACATGAAAATGGTCTCATGCTCTTTTAAAAAACATTGAGAAATGAAATAAATACATGTAAAATCACTACTTTTTTAAAAAAATATTATCTTTATACCTTAAGACAATCGTCATCCTTCATGGTTGTTTTATTGACAGATGTTACCAATGAAAATAATTCTCAACTTGTTTAAGACGAAAAGGCAAATATGCTGAAATAGACTCAACAATACTATTTGCAGCCGCCTTTAGTAATAAATACCTTTTTTATCAATAATTTCCATCAATTTCAAATGAAAAAAATCAATCTTTCTCTGTTGTTTCTATCTCTCACATACCTATCTGCCTTCGCGCAAGGACAATACAGCGAAACTTTGCGCACACAAACGATTTACCCAGTCGAAACAACGCAATTTTTTAGAAGTGGGCAAAGCGGTATGCCTATGCGATCTATCTCGACGTCTCCTAACTTTTACCCCAATCCACCCGTTGCGGCTTACGCGCCCGAAGGTTTTTATCTTTTTAAAAGGAAAAAGAAAAGACCAAAAGTGAACTATGCAAAGACATCGCACATTGTTCGTTTTTAACCCCCTCAGTATAAATGCTTCTTTTACTTTAAAATCAGAAAACAATGAATGAATCTGTATTGGAAAATCCAATGAAAACCATCGCTGCGCCTGTCGCAGAAACCAACCGCCTCAAAGTCATAGATGCTTTGCGCGGTTTTGCGCTTTTGGGCATTTTACTCATGAATATCCCCGGATTTTCAATGGCGCAATATTCTTTTGAAGCCTTTAAAAACGACCCCAGCAATGCCAATTTCTGGTTATTTGAATTTATCGGGATTGTTTTTGAAGGCAAAATGCGGGCGATGTTCGGTATGGTCTTCGGCGCGGGTGTATTGCTTTTTATTGCCAATAAAAGGGACAAAGGCACATCTGTACATTTTTTATTTTACCGCCGTATGTTTTGGTTGGTTTTATTTGGGCTAATTCACGCTCATTTGGTATTGTGGATTGGTGATATTCTCTACCTATATGGCGTATGCGGCATGATAGTTTATTTGTTTCGCAATGTGCCTGCTAAATATTTGGTGTGGGCAGTGCCACTTGTTGCGGTCATTGATTTTACAACGGGGACAATGTTTTATCAAGAATTACGGGGTAAAAGAATTGCCTACGTGGATGCTACAAAAGCCCAAACTGCCAATCAAACTTTGACTGATGCCCAAACAAAAGCCTTAACTACATGGCGAGAGGTGGAAAAAACAATGATACCAAACCGTGAAGATGCCAAAGCCAATGACGCCAAAATGAAATCAGACTATAGCACAGTGGCGAGCTATCTCCGTCCTTTGGCTTTCGACGGGCAAACCAAATATTTGCCTTACGAATTATGGGACAGTATCGCTTTGATGTTACTTGGTATGGCATTATTCAAATGGGGTTTTCTGACGGGCAGTTGGTCAAATGCCGATTATTGGAAGGTCATAAAAATCGGTTATGGCATCGGCTTGCCTTTGGTGATATACGCGATGTATTACAGTTTTCAAAACTTCTCCACGCTCGAAGCCAACCTTGCACGAATGGAAAAAGTATCTGTCAACTGGGTCAGTTTGATTTATCCTTTTCAACGCATTTTATTGGTCATGGCTCATGCTTCCGCGCTCATTTTGCTTTATAAATCGGGTAAAATACAAGGGCTTTTCAGCCGCCTTGCAGCGGTTGGGCAAATGGCTTTTACCAATTATATCACGCACTCGGTTATCTGCACGCTGTTTTTTTTCGGCTATGGTTTGAATTATTATGCTGAATTGGAATACTACCAAATCTATTTCGTTGCCCTTGCTATTTGGGTTTTACAG
>JANMJN010000669.1:0-1660 GCA_031371355.1 Saprospiraceae bacterium | reverse complement strand
ACGCAGCACAACGCCTTTTTTCCAAACGATTTGTTCGCCGCTTGTTTTATCGCGCTCGATGTCGTCGCTCAAACGGACGATGAGGCGCGACATCAAACCTTTGGGCATAATCGGATATTGATAGCGGAATTGTAAAACTTCGCGTGGAAACCATTTCATACTGAGGGGGGCGTTGTCGGGCAATAACTGTGCAGCAACATAATTGTGTTCGGTGGCTTCGTAACAAATATCGAAATTGTTTTTGGTCATCAGTTGCAATATCACATCGGCATCGTCGCGATTGTAATCCCTTTTTGCCAAGAGAGCCATAAACTCGGTTTCTGTGAATCGTCCATTGTTGCGGGCGATGCTTTCTTCGGATAGAAATGTATAAACACCATCAACAGCCCATTGCGGACTCAATATGACCAAGCGGCGCAAACCTTTGTCGTTTTGAAAATGAAGAAGCGAGCCTAATTGGTGTAGATAACCGCTCAATAACCATTGGTCTGCCTCTTGCGTTATGCCGTGTTTGGAACAAATTGCAGAAAAACGTTTGGTATCAATATAGTTTTCCGTTTTGGCTTCTTTGCGCAAGTTTTCGCGGACTACTTTCCATAAACGCGGCAATTGTGATTTGACAATTGGCAGCGTCACAAGGCTTTTTTTGATACAATTTTGCAGATTATCGAACCGATAATCGTTTTCTGCAAAATCCACTTCTAAGTACTGCACGTCCAAACTGTCTTCGTAATACTTTAATTGGTCTTGATAGTGAGGGGGTGTCCCTGTCGTGTTGCCGCGTTTGTTGAATACCAAAAGTAAGCGCACTTTTTCTGTTGAATCTACATTATCACGTCCTAAAAGGCTTATAATTTTGAACCAATACGCCAAATTTGGCGATTCTCTACGTGCATCCATCATCAAAACGTACAAGGCATGCGGCGTTAGAAAAAATTGATGCGTCATATATTGCATTTCCTGCCCGCCGAAGTCCCATAGATTGGCGTGGAAGGTATTGTCTTCAATATGCGCATGTTTGAAGGGTAAACCTTCGAGGACATTTATACCGTGGGTTTCGGGTGTATTACCGATTTGGTGGTTTTTGTCTTTTAGTTTTTCAAATAATGTAGTCTTTCCTGTTGCACCTTCACCGACAATGATTAGTTTGGCTTCGTAGAGTTCGACTGTTCCACCTTGATGAGCAACTTGAATAAAAAAATTACGAATAGCCGCAATTCCTTGTTCTGCAATTTCCTGAGGAGGGTCATTTAATTTACACCCATGGGTTTCAATTACTTCAATATTTAATAAATTCTTAATTGGGTATAAGCTTTCTATTTTTGTATATGAAATATTGATAACTCTAATATTAGGACATTTTTTTAAAAAGAATAAATCCCCATAGTCTATATTAGTATATGACAGATTTAAAATTTCTAACTGATAATATAAACCTGATAATTTATGAAAACCGTCAAATAGTGTTTTTGATATATCTAAATGTTTGATATTGTCTAAATTTGAGAGTGGTTCTAAATTTGAGACTCTTGTATTTGATACATTTAAACTTATCAAATATTTCATTTCTGCCAGAGCGGTTAAAGCAGGCGGGTGCAACCCCGTTTTAATGTATCTTAATTATATCCTAATTGAGCGACCTTGTTCCAAAATTGCTTCC
>JANMJN010000663.1:0-3513 GCA_031371355.1 Saprospiraceae bacterium | reverse complement strand
AGTTGTAGCTGATTTCCCCCCCCCTCAGTATTTTGATACTTTACAGTCTTTTCAGTAGTGAAATACACTGTTTTAATAACAAAAAAGACCAAAAGCGCGGTGATATTGAATAGCGTTACTTGCTGTTTCATTTCTATTTTTTTTTAAAGTTCATTACCTTTTTTCAATAAATTCAAGCTTGAAGTGCTTACTAAAAGTTGCATTTGATGTATTGCAATATCATTTAATTTACTCAATCGCTCCGCTTTATCAATACCCATCTTGATAAATTCGGCATTCAAATTTTCCAAATTGGCAAGGATCAACAGCTGCTCGACGGTTGCTTCGTCTCTCATATTACCTTTCATGTCAGGATTACTGTCGCGCCATTCTTTAGCTGTCCTACCAAACAATGCCAAATTCAATAAATCTGCCTCAGAAGCATAATAGAGCCCTTCAAACTTAGTATCTTGAATTTTAAGCGGAATCAAGTAGTTTTTCACCGCATCCGTATGAATGAGATAGTTGACCTTTGAAAAAGCTCGTTTTATATTCCATTCTAAAGCGTCTTTTTGGGCTTTTGCTTCATCTTCTTTGAGCCTTTGAAATTCTCTTATAACATATAACTGAAAAGGCGGACTTATCCAATAACAAAAAGCCAAAGCAATGTCTTTGTGGGCAAAAGTCCCCCCCCCATAACGCCCCGATTTGGTCATCAGACCCGTTGCATTCGTGAGTGCAACCCATTTAGTAGGGGACATAACAAAACGATTGAAACCTGCTTCTTTTTTAACCTCCTCGAATTGCACGAGGTTAAAATCAGGATTATTCAATTTCTCCCATACCCCAAGAAACTCAACTGTATCTTTGTTTCTGACCCAGTTAGCAATGAGGTCGGCAGGTGATTCTTCATTAAATCTTTTGGCTATATCTGTCAATGAAAAATAGTCCTCTAATGTGTTGCTGGATAGCAAGATAATCTCATTTCCTTCTACCGTGATTGTTTTTTTTGCCATATTTTTCGTTAAAACAGGTTTTTTAAAGTATGTAATTTAAAAAAAAGGGATTATAGTTAGGATAATTACAACAAAACAGGTTTCACCACCTTTCCTGCCACATCCGTCAAACGATAGCGTCTGCCTTGCGTTTTAAACGTAAAACGTTCATGGTCAATGCCCATTAAGTGCATCACCGTTGCTTGATAATCATGAATATGAACGGGGTCTTTGATGATATTGTAGCCAAAATCGTCTGTTTCACCATAAGTAAACCCCTTTTTCACACCCGCACCTGCCATCCAAATCGAATAACAACGTGGGTGGTGATCACGTCCGTAATTATCAACTGTCAATTTGCCTTGCGAATAGCAGCCGCGCCCAAACTCGCCTCCCCACACCACGAGCGTATCTTCAAGCAAACCCCGCTGTTTAAGGTCGAGAATCAAAGCCGCCGAAGGTTGGTCAACGTCTTTAGCCAATTTTGAAATTTCGGAAGGCAAATTGCTGTGCTGATCCCAACCTTGGTGATAGAGTTGCACAAAACGCACATCATTTTCAATCAATTTCCTCGCTAAAAGGCAATTTGCGGCATAGGTCCCAGGCTTTCGCGCATCTTTTCCATAGAGTTCAAAAACCGAATCGGGTTCTTTACTCACATCGAGGGTTTCGGGAACGGAGGTTTGCATCCGATACGCCATTTCATATTGGGCAATTTTACCATTCAGGTCGTCGTCAAGGGTTTGTTCAATTTCTAATGTATGCAATTTTGACAGCGCATCGAGCATATCACGGCGCGACACTTTATCCAAACCTTTTGGGTCATTGAGGTATAAAATCGGATCGTTTCCAGAACGAAACAACACGCCTTGATGCTCGGATGGTAAAAAAGCATTGTTCCACAATTTGGTATAAAGTGGTTGGTCAAAGCTGTTTGAACGCGATAACAAGACACAAAACGAAGGTAAATTCTTATTTTCAGAACCTAAACCATAACTTATCCAAGAGCCAAAACTCGGTCTTGCGCCTTGTTGACTGCCCGTTTGGATAAACGTAGCGGCGGGGTCGTGGTTAATCGCTTCGGTGTGCATACTTCTGATGACGCACATTTCGTCGGCAATTTGTTGATGATACGGCAATACATCGCTCAACCATATCCTACCCTTTCCGTATTGCCCAAAATTGAATTTGCTACCCGCCAAAGGGAAAGATTTTTGATGCGCCGTCATGCCCGTCACCCGTTGCTCGCCCCGTACTGAGGGGGGTAATTCTTGACCGAACATCTCTTTCAGTTTCGGTTTGTAGTCAAATAAATCCAATTGCGAAGGCGCACCGCTTTGAAACAGATAAATAATCCGCTTTGCTTTTGGAGCAAAATGGGGCAATTGTGGGTCATTGGATAAAAAACTATCCTCATTTATCAAGCCGCCCAATGCTGTTGCGCCGAGTCCTAAAACACTGCCCGAAAGGAAGTTTCGGCGGTTCATTTTATGGTTGTATTCTTCAAAAATGTTCATTTTTAAATTGATTTTAAAGATTAAACTCAAACCCGCGTCAATTTCACAGGCGGCGTATGATTGGCATTCCATTGGCACACATAAATGCTTTTATCTTCATCTATGCACACGTCGTGTCCATGTTGAAAAACAGGATTCGCCATTTGAAAAGTTTGTTGCAAAATACCGTCTTTATACTGAGGGGTCTCGCCGCCAGGGCTTGAAATGACTTTGTTATCTTTGTCTAAAATGGTAATAAAACCAGTATTTGCATTGCGTTTCCCTGCTGCATCTTTTGACCAACACACGCCCGCGTATAAATTTTCACCATTAATCACAGGGCGACAAACGTACAAACCTGGCAAATCAATGCGCTTGATAAACTTGCCATCTAAGGTGAAAACCTTAAAACAATTCTCTTCACGCGAAGTACAAATCAAAGTTGGGTTGCTTTTATCGCGTGTATCCACCACCACACCATGAGCGTTTATGAGATTATGCTCCTTGTTTTCATTGTTTCGACCCCCAAAATGACGGATATATTGCCCTTTTGCGTTGTACTGAATGATATAATCCGAGCCGTAACCATCGGCGACATAAATATCACCATTGGGCGCAACGGCGGTTTCAGTCGGTTGAAATTTTTCATTATCTTTATAAATGCCAATCGTGCGTGGATGCCCAATTGTGAACACAATGCGCCCGTCCAAGTCCGTTTTTACGACTTGCCCAGCTTGCGCTTTCCCTTTCCCTGTTCGGTCTTGATAATAACCGCAATCCACTATGAATAAAAAATCGTCTTCGCCCTCTTTTGAAAGCGTCAAACCATGACCGCCGCCGTAAGCCGTACCCCAATAATCAAGCAATTTCCCCGATTTATCAAAAATCAAGATATTGTTGTGCGTGTGGTCACCAATCATAATCAGCCGCCCTTTACTATCCTGCACCATTTCGTGACAATTGATAAGCGGATTGCTATTCGCTCCAATTTTTGCCCAATTTTTATCTACTTTGTAGGTAAAACCGTTGTGTCCGATGATAAT
>JANMJN010000628.1:0-13185 GCA_031371355.1 Saprospiraceae bacterium | reverse complement strand
AATTCTCTAAGGTCACAATTTGTGACCTTAGAGAATACAAATATTAGTAACAGAGGGAAATATAGTAAATATTTGCCTTTTGCTTTCACTGAACAAGGTGTCGCCATGCTTTCAGGCATTTTGAACAGCGAACGAGCCATTGCCGTCAATATCGCTATCATGCGGACTTTTGTTCAGATGCGGAAATTTATGCTTTCGAACTTAGAAATGAGCAAACGGATGGATGATTTAGAACGTTTGATGATACACCGTTTTGAAGATAATGAAACCGATATTAGGGATATTTATGAAGCATTGCGTCAATTGACAATAAAAGAAGAAATTATAGAACCTCGTCGCCCCATTGGTTTTAAATAAAGTATAAATAATTGAAAATCAATAGTATTCAGTCTAAATCAGTGATTTATGGAAACCAGCGAACTCATCAAAAAAGTCCGCAAAATAGAAATTAAGACAAAAGGCTTATCTGCCAATGTCTTCTCGGGCGAATACCATTCGGCGTTCAAAGGACGCGGTATGTCGTTTTCGGAAGTGCGCGGTTACAGCTATGGCGACGATGTGCGGAATATTGATTGGAATGTAACGGCACGGACAGGAACGCCTTTCATTAAGGTGTTTGAAGAAGAACGAGAATTGACTGTTATGTTGGTTATTGATATGAGCCATTCAGCTTTTTTTGGCACAAAAAAGCAATTTAAAAACGAAATGATTACCGAAATTTGTGCGGTTATTGCTTTTTCAGCCATTAACAATAATGATAAAGTAGGCGTTATTTTCTTTTCTGACAAAATAGAGAAATTCATATCTCCTAAAAAAGGACGCGGGCATATCTTGTTGATTATCAGAGAGTTACTGAATTTTGAGCCGCAAGGAAAAGGGACGAATGTAAGCGTTGGATTACAATATTTGAATAATGTGATTAAAAAGCGCAGCACTACTTTTTTGATTTCAGATTTCATGGCAAAAGACTACGACAATGCCCTTCGGATTGCTGCCAAACGGCACGATATCGTGGGCATTCACATCGCCGACCCTGCCGAAGAGCAATTGCCCAATGCAGGTTTGTTCCGCGCACTTGATGCCGAAACAGGTGATCGGATTTGGCTCGATACTTCTGATGCGCGCACTCGTCGCCGCTATGCCGATTGGTATAAAGAAAATATGCAGTATTTTAAAAGCACTTTTTTGAAAACGGGTGCAGATTCGATGAGTATTCGGACGACAGAAAGTTATGTGAATGCACTTTTGAAATTTTTTCAACAACGTGGAAAATGACGATTTTACTGAGGGGAGTAACTTTTATGTTTTAAATAAAAATATTTTTAAAAAATTGAAAATCAATAGTTTATTTAGTTGCAATAACTTGACGCAAGTTTTAAACTTGCGTCAAGTTGGGCTATTAGTTTTTTTCGGAATCTTACAAATAACGGTTTTTGCGCAGCAAATCAATACCGATTTGAAAGCCTATGCGACGCTCGATACCAATATGATGCTCATTGGTGACAAAGGCACTTTACACCTGTCGGTTGAGCTCAATGAAGGGGAACGTGTCATTGGTTTTTCGCTTGATATGCCGTTAGATACAGCTCATTTTGATATCCAAAATGCAGGTAAATGGGAGAACCGTAGTCGTACGCCAAAATTGGAGCGTGATATAGCGTTCATTGCTTGGGATTCGGGTTTGTACCGCATCAATCCAGTCGTTCTTACGATTCAACAAGCGAGTGGTGAACTAAGAACGGCTCAAACGCCACCGGTATTATTGACCGTCAATAATCCACCAGGTATTGATGGTTTGATTGCGCCCATCGGCATTAAAGATATTGAACGTGAGGCATTAACGTTTGAAGATGTTGTGCCATATATTATTGGCTTCGTTTTAATAGGTGGTATTGCTTTTTTAAGTTGGGTTTTTTATAAAAAATGGAAAAATCGTTTAGGTGCACCAACAATTCAAAAAGTCATACACCCACCACACGTTGTTGCAGAACGTCTTTTGCAGGAATTGAACGCCAAACAGCTTTGGCAACAAGGAAGAATCAAGGAATTTTACTCTGAATTGAGCTATATACTGAGGGGGTACTTGGAAGGTCAATTTTCAATGCCTGCCCTCGAAACGACGACAGATGAGTTGATTGATATTTTGAAAAAAAGGCAATTTGATGAAAAAGTGATTGCCAAAACGAGAAATTTATTGGTAACGGCAGACTTAGTGAAATTTGCTAAGGGCAAACCAGAAGCGGAAATTCATGATCCTTTGTGGCGCGATGCGGTGGACATTGTGGAAGTGACGAAGCCGAAACCTGTTGTGGAAGATGTTGATAATCAAAGTGTTGTGAAAGAAAATGTGTGATGAAAAACGCTGGTTAATCATCATAATGAAAACGACACGAAGCAACGATAATAGCATCATCAGTGACTTTATACACTAAACGATGTTCGTCGCTGATACGTCTAGACCAATAACCTTTTGTACTTTTAAGCGGTTTGGGTTTACCTAAGCCATGAAAAGGAGAGCGTTTCACATCTTCAAGAATTTGAAAAATGCGTTTCAGTAATTTTGCATCGTTTTCCGACCAATAACGAAGATGGTCAAAAGCATCTGGTTGAAAATCTATATTTCACATAGTGTTGTTTAGACTGGTTTCAGTCGTTAGGGAGTAGTTGCTTTTTTAGTTCATCTAAATTAACACGTATTAATTCACCACCATTTTCAATATAATCAATAGCATGAAGAAGTTGCTGCTTATTAGCTTTGGAACTGTATAAGTATTCTTCTTCGTTTATTTCAGAAATGGCGTTTTCTCCATTTTTAAAAACCTTAGCTTTCAGCCCTAATTTTTCAATGAAAGCTAAAACCGATTCAAGTTGAGTCGGATTGTCAATATCAATTTCTACAGTAGTTATCATTTTTTTTAATTTTATGTTCAAAAATAGGTTGTTTTACATCGAAAAACAAACAAAAAGATAAATTTTTATAAATGTACATTGTTATTCATAGGGTATAACAATTACCGAATTTACGAATAACGAGTACCGAATCCACGAATAACGGTTATGTTCAAATACATCGAATTTGCCAATCCAGAATTTCTATTCCTGTTGTTGCTCTTGCCATTGGTCGCATGGTGGTATTATGGGCGTTATCGGACGCATTATGCCTCGATAACGATGTCAAATATTGCAATGTTCAAGGGACAATCGTCGTGGCGGGGTAGGGCGCGGGCTTTGTTACCGATACTGAGGGGGGTGGCTTTTATTTGTTTAGTCATTGCTTTGGCACGCCCGCAAAGGCTTTTGAGTGAGGAGAATGTGGCAGCGGATGGCATTGATATTATGCTGGCAATAGATTTGTCAAGCAGTATGTTGGCACAAGATTTTGAGCCAGACCGCTTGTTAGTCGCCAAACAAGTGGCTTCAGATTTCGTTGAAAAACGGGAGTTTGACCGCATTGGTTTAGTCGTTTTTAGTGGTGAAGCCTTTACACAATGTCCTTTGACAACCGACCATAAAGTCGTTCAAGATTTTTTAGAAAACCTACAAAGCGGCTTACTGCAAGACGGTACAGCTATCGGTATGGGTTTGGCAACGGCGGTCAATCGCTTGAAAGACAGTCCTGCAAAGTCAAAAACCATTATTTTGATGACTGATGGGGTCAATAATTCAGGTTATTTCAAGCCCGAAGATGCGATGGCTTTGGCTAAAACATTGGGCATAAAAGTTTATACCATTGGCATAGGTTCGACAGGCGAAGCCATGTCGCCTGTTGGTCGACGAGCAGATGGAAAATATGTTTTTGGACTTGTTCCTGTTGAAATTGACGAAGCTTTGCTACAAAATATCGCTGCAACGACAGGTGGCAAGTATTACAGAGCGACAAATAATAAGGAATTGGAGCAAATTTATGCCGAAATTGACCGTCTTGAAAAATCACGGATTGACGTAACCAGCATCAAACGGCGCAGCGAAGTTTTTGGCAATTGGGTTTTAGCCGCTATGTGTCTGATTGCCTTAGAACTGCTTTTACGATACACTATATTTAGAACAATACCTTGATTGGGTATTCGTGAATTCGGTATTGGTGTATTCGGAAATTCGAGTTTCCGAATACCGAATTTCCGAATTCACGAATACCGAGTTTTCGAATACCGAGTTTCCGAATACCGAATTTCCGAATACCGAATACCAATGCGCTATTTCCTCGAACTCGCCTACAACGGAACCCGTTTTTGCGGTTGGCAACGACAACCCAATGCCCCCTCAGTACAACAGACGATTGAGGACGTTTTTTCTATGATGTTGCGGCAACAAATAGAGATAACGGGTTGTGGGCGGACGGATACGGGCGTTCATGCAAGTCAATATTTTGCACATTTCGATTTTAATGATGATTTTCCTAAAAACTTCTTAGAAAGAGCCAATAGATTGGTCGGGAATGATATTGCTTTGAAAAAAATAATACCGGTTGCAGACAATGCTCATGCTCGTTTTGATGCCACATCAAGGAGTTATCAATACGTCATTTCTTTTGAAAAAAGTCCATTTTTTATAGAAACTGCTTGGTTTTTTACGCAAAAAGACCAGTTGGATTTCGAAAAAATGCAAAAAGCTGCCAATTTACTGAGGGGGTATGCCGAGTTCGCACCGTTTTGTAAAACACATTCAGATGCACAAACGATGCGGTGCGAACTGACACGAAGTGAATGGGTTTTTGAAGACAATAAAGCGGTGTTTCATATTTCTGCTAATCGTTTTTTACGGGGCATGGTGCGTTTGATTGTGGGTATGTGTATCAATGTCGGTTTGGGGCAATTGAGTTTAGAAGATGTGCAAGCGGCGTTAGAAAAACAAGAACCTTTGAAAAAAAGTTATTCTGTGCCGCCAACTGGTTTGTTTTTGATGGATATAAAATTTCCTTTTTTGAACAATGGATTGTGAAAAGATTTAGGAAAATTTTAAATTTCCCTAAATGTGCCTTCTAAATACCTACATTTGTGTCTAAAATATAATCGTTTTCTATTTTATCATTCCTATTTTATACTTCATATTTTGCAATCCAATATCGTCGTTCAACTCAAAGAGGCTGCTGTTTTTCAAGACAAGTCATTGATTCTCAATGATATAAATCTAACCATTTCGGAAGGCGAATTTTCCTATTTGATTGGTAAAACGGGGAGTGGCAAGTCGTCGCTCTTGAAAACCATCTATGGTGCACTGCCTTTACTGAGGGGGTCTGCAACGATATGTGGCTATGATTTAACGAAACTCAATCGGCGGACGATTCCGCTTCTGAGAAGAAAGTTGGGCATCGTTTTTCAAGATTTTAACTTGTTGACAGATAGAAATGTGCACCAAAACCTTGAATTTGTCCTAAAAGCAACGGGTTGGATAAACAAAAAAGATATGGCTGAACGCATTGATGCTGTCCTTAAAGATGTCGGTATGCCCGAAGCGCACAAACGTCAACCGCATCAACTGTCAGGAGGCGAGCAACAACGCATCGTCATTGCTCGTGCTTTGTTGAACAAGCCTGCGCTCATCATAGCCGATGAGCCAACAGGCAACCTTGACCCTGAAACGAGCGATGATATTTTGACTTTATTACGCGATTTATCCATACATAATAATACAGCCGTTTTGTTTGCCACGCATGATTATCGGATTTTGCAGCATTTTCCAGCGCGCATCATTCGCTGTCAGAACGGTAAAGTTTTAGATGAAGAGAATTTTCTTGTATAATTCGTGATTCGTAAATTCGTTAACTCGTGTTCCGAATGTACGAATCGACGAGTTAACGAATACCCGAATCACGAATCCACGAATAACTAACGCATGATTTCAGCAAAAAATATAACAAAAAGCTACGGAACGCTCAATGTACTGAGGGGGGTAGATTTAGAGATTCAAAAAGGTGAAATTGTCGCCATTGTCGGCAAATCAGGTGCGGGTAAAAGTACCTTGTTGCATATCATTGGTACACTTGACAGAGCCGATAAAGGACAAGTCATTATCAATGGCGAGGACGTTTCGCAGATGAACAATAAGCGATTGGCTGAGTTTCGGAATCAAAATATTGGTTTTATTTTTCAATTTCATCACCTTTTGCCTGAGTTTTCAGCTATTGAGAACGTTATGATCCCTGCACTTATAGGCGGTGGAAAAGAAGGTGCGGCTAAAAAACGGGCAGCTGAATTGTTGGATTATTTAGGTTTAGCCAATCGTTTGACACATAAACCTACGGAATTGTCGGGTGGTGAACAGCAACGTGTGGCTGTTGCAAGGGCTTTGATGAATGCGCCTTCTGTCGTTTTCGCAGATGAACCGACAGGGAATTTGGATTCTGCTTCGTCAAAAGACTTGCACGAATTGCTGTTTCAGTTGCGCAAAGACTTTCAACAAACCTTTGTCATTGTGACCCATAATGAGGAATTGGCAGCTATGAGTGACCGTACTTTGACGATGCAAGACGGTTTAATTAAAGTCTAATACTTTGAAAATAAAAGTTTTATATATTTTATAAATCCTTCAAACTCTTAGGTCGTCGTTTTTCATCCCATTTAAAACCTTTCATTTTTAAGGCTTCATGGTCAGCTTGTTTCATGGGTGTCATGGTCGCTTTGGGCTGTGTGAAAAAACGAATACCTTCTACTTTGTTGTCGCCAAAAAGGACAATCATCGAACTGCATACCATTTTATTGACACTCATATACGCTTGTGCATCATCCAAGACATAATAAACGGATTCGGCATTGCCTTCGACGTTCATACGGCGAAGGTTTTCTTTTTCAAAAAAAGCTGTGATGTCTCGTCCTTTGATTTGGTTGAAATATAATTCGTCGGTTGAATTGATGATAAAGCCATTGTTGCGCATATAGATGCGGTCTAATTTGTTGTTTGACAACAACATACGCATTGTATCGGCAGTCAATTGAGACGTGTCCGACCATATAATGGGGTCTTTAAAAAACCTAAAAAGAGAGTCCTGTTGTGTATAAGTCAGCGAATCACACACCGATTGAAAGTTCTTTTTGAACATTTTTACATTATGATAAGCGTACATACTCCGAAAAGTATCGACTGGATTAGGCTTAAATGTAATAATCGTATCAGCTCGAAGCCAGAGTGTATCGTTTTCAATAAGTGACGTTAAGATGGGTCTTCCTCCCGATGCTTTGATATAGTCCCTGCGTTGGTCATAAGCCATTGAGTCGCAACGCAATGTTGTTTTTGCTGAGGTATCTTGCCAAAATACATTGCCTTTAGCAATGCCAATGGAGTCTTTTGAATCAAAATCTACAAAATCTGCTTCGAGAATCTGCTTTTCGTTCACAATTTTCGACCTGCCGCGTGTGGCGTAAGTTTTCGTTTTACCACTATATATTATGGTGTCAGAATCCACATTTTGTTTGTCGTCTTCAAAATGAGCCTTGCCTTTTAGTTGCGATTCTTCTGTTGTGCGGTTGTAAACAATGGTCGAAGCGCGTGCTTTTCGAGCAGAGTCTTGGGTGGTAGCATTGCCTTTTAAGGTAATAATCGTTGTCTTACCATCATAAAGCATGGTATCGGCAACAGCGACTTGTGTTTTCTTTTTATATTGAGGGGTCTTGGTAAACTCTGCGTTGTCTTTTTGAAGGTCGTAATAGCCCCCCTCAGTATAGAATTGCGCAGAGTCTTTCATATAAATAAGTGTCGGTGCGAGAAACGTAGCGATATTGTTTTTGGTATCAAACTTCAATGTATCGGTTTTGAGGTCAAAATCCTTGTCCACAACCAATACTTGATCTTTGAAAAAGGCTTGATTTGTGGTGACATTATAAACACCCCGTCGGCTTGTCAGTTGTGTACGCGGGTCGGTGAGTGTTGATTTTGTGTCGTAAGTAGCAATTTTAGTGTTGAGGTTGTAATTCAATTTTTGGGTAAACAGTTTTTTTTCACCATTAACCAAAACGACATTGGCGTATAAGTCAGCGATTCGCGTTAGACCACGAAAGGTCAGAGAATCTGCAAAAATGCTGGTCGAGTCGCCTTGTTTCAAGACGACATTGCCTTTGGCAAATACATTGTCAAAGGCATCTAAAATGGCAGAATCGCAGAATAAACGAGCATCTTTCTGCTGCAGAACCACTTGTCCTTTGAATTTTTTAGCTTCTTGATTTTTTAACAAAATAATCTCACCTGTTTTGGCATTCAATATTTGGACGCGGTTTGAGTCAATCGTTTGCCCAATGGGTAGTGTCGTGTATGGGTTTTGCGCAGTAGCATTTTCAGGGCATAAACAGCAAAGTGCAAAAAGCAAAGTGCAAAAAGCAAAAGGCAAAGAGCAAGGGGCTAATTGCCAAGTGGAAAGGTTGGGGAAATTTTTAAAGTTTCCTGAACCTAAATTCAAACCCGTATTTGATTTTTGCCCCCCCTCAGTATTTTGAGAAAAAAAAGACAATTTCGATGTAAGAAATATATTGTTGAGCAAAATAAAATCTGTTTTTGAAAAATTAAGGCGCAAAAATAACGATTGATAGGGAAATCTGTTGCTTTTGTTTGGTTATTAGTTACGGGTTATTGGGGATTGGTTAATGAGGATTAGTCCAATACCCAATCTCTAATCCCCAATAACGAATAACCAATTAACGGTCATTGGGCATTTTTTTTAATATTTATTTTGCCCAATTCTTTAAAGTTCCTATTTTGCATCAAAATATTGTTTTTCAAGCAACTAAGACATCTAAACGTCCCATTAATGAATGGGTGTTTTTGGATAACACATAATCGGCGATTGATTCGTCTTTACATTTTAATCTTATAAAACATAAGAATTAGGTATGAGATTAAACCGAACTCTACTCATTATGGCTCTTGCTCTCCCCCTTACTATGGCGGCGCAAGACATCCACTTTACACAGTTTCAGTACGTGCCGCTGTCTGTCAACCCTGCACAAACGGGGCTTTTCTCAGGCACTTTCCGCATTAGCGGACTTTACCGCAGCCAATGGTATGGCGGTGGAACTGGTACGGTTAAAAACGGCTACCAAACCCCTGTTTTGCACATTGACCTACCCATAAAAGGCTTTAGGAAGCAGGACTGGATTGGTGTTGGTATTAATTTGCATCAAGACAAAACAGGTGTTGGTGTTTTGACCAATAGTTTGGCAGGCTTCAATGGTGCGTACCACATTGGTTTGGACAATAAGGCAACAAATGTGTTGTCATTTGGCGTTCAGTATGGTCTTGTTTCGCGTCGGGTTGATGCCGATAAATTGCGGTTTGCAGATGGCATTCTCAGCAATGGTACAAGTATAGATGTACGAAATATTGATACCAAAGGTAAATCGTACAGCGATTTTAGTATTGGTGCAAATTTTAGAAGTATTTTAGACCCTAAGACAAAGAATACGCTTAATATAGGTGTGTCTGTTGAGCATTTGCTTGCACCTAAATACAACCTTATCACGACGACAATTTCTAAATTGCCTACGCGTTTTAATTTGTACGGTATGGTTGATTTGTCTTTGACACAGCAAATTTCGTTGCAACCTGCCGTTATCCTTCGTACAGCAGGTGGTCAAACAGAAACGATGGCACAGGCTATGGTTGGTTTCAAATTGGATCCGAAAAAGAATACCGTATTTAAAGGTGGTTTGGGTTATCGTTTTGGTGATGCAGTGCAAGCACTGTTGGGTGTTGAATTAGGTGATTTGCGTGTCGGTGCTTCTTATGATTTGACGACTTCAAGTTTGCGAAGTAATTCAAGTATCAGAGATGGTTTTGAAATAGCGATTGGTTATGTGGGTAAAATATTCAAAAAACCGAATCCACCAGCAACCATTCTTTGTCCGAAATACTAAAATAAATATGAAATATTTCATACTTCATATTTCATTTAACATCAACTCAAAATTATTTTTCAAAAATGAAAATTAAAAATATCCTTTTTCTCGTACTTATACTGAGGGGTGTCTCAATGGTCGTTGCTCAGCCTTTAAATGCGAGTCGTCCAGAATATATATTACAGGTTGCGGACACGAAATTTGAAGCAAAAGATTATTTCACGGCTCTCGAATGGTACACGAAGTATTATGATGAAACAAAAGACCGCTCTGCGGTTTTTAAAATGGGTTTGGCAAATATGTATCTTCGAGACTATGCCAGAGCTGAGCAAAACTTTTCGCGGGCGATGGCGCGTGATAAAAAATCAGGGGGTGATGCCAATCCTGATGCGCAGTTTTACTACGGTATGATGCTCAAAATGAATGAAAAATACGATGAGGCACTTGTCACTTTGGAGGAGTATATCTCTTCGACAACCGATGAAGGTAAGAAGGCTTTGGCAAAATCGGAACTCGACGGCGCTCGTTTAGCAATGAGCATGAAAGATAATCCGCAACTTTTGCTTGAAAATATTCCCGGGAAAGTCAATACGCCCAATGCAGAATATTCCCCCTCAGTAACGAGTGATGGTCAGACACTTTATTTTGCCGCTATGCGCGATGGTAAAGTGACCATTTTGAATGGCAAAGAGGGTGATTACTACGCCAAAATTTATAAATCGAGCAAAAATACTGAGGGTGGCTGGGGTGTCCCAGAGGCTCTTGGAGGCGAAGTGAATCGTATCGGTGTACATCAAGGTAATGTGAGCATTACAGCGGATGGTAAAACGATGTATTTCACTCGTTTCGCTCTATCGGGCAATGAAATTGGTGAATCAAAAATTTACTATTCGACACGTTCAGGCGATAATTGGGGTTCAGCAAACGAAGTGAAAGGCGTCAATGGTGCTTGGATAGCAAAACACCCTTGTTTGGGTGAAATATATGGCAAACCTGCGATGTTTTTTGCCTCTAACATGGAAGGATCAAAAGGGGGGTTTGATATTTATTATGCCAACCTAATCAGCGAAGGAGAGTTTAGTGCGCCTGTCAATTTAGGGGCAGCTATCAATACGGCAGGTGATGATGTGACCCCTTTTTATAAAAATGGGATCCTTTATTTCAGCTCAAATGGGCATACAAATATTGGTGGTTTGGACATTTTTAAGTCGCAATGGAACGGTTCTGAATGGTCAAAACCTGAAAACTTGGGTAAAGGTTATAACTCATCGGCAGACGATACTTATTATGTAACAGACGATGCTGGAAATGCTTTTTTTACATCAAATCGCCCTGGTCCACGTTCATTGAAAGGAAAAACGTGCTGCGATGATATCTATACTGTTAAAAAAGAGCCTGTTATCGTAACTGTTAATATTGATGTGGTTGATTCAAAAACAAATAAACCGATCAAAGGCAACAGTTTTGACATCACAAATCGCTCGCAAAAGGGTACTTCGACTAAAAAAACAGCTGATGTTTACACTGAAATCATTCCTTTAAAAACGTCTTATTTAGCTATTATTAGTAAGCCAGGTTACTTCAACGATACACTCGAATATAGTTCGGTTGATATTGATAAATCAACGACCATCAAAAAAACGGCTCGGTTAGTGCCAGTACCGAATGTCGTTATTACGTTGAAAGCCACCACGGAGACAGATGGAAAGCCTTTGTCAGGCGTAAACTACGTACTTGCCGAAGCAGGTTCAAAAACGGCAGATGGTAAAACAGGGGACATTTATACCTCTCTTTTGACAAAAGAAAAAACATACCGCCTGATTGCTTCTAAACCTGGTTATACGTCAGATACCGTTGTTTTTAACACAAAAGGTATTGATGTCACAACTGAAATTGAGAAATTGATGAAGTTGAAACCGAAATTAATCACGGTGAAACGCAACGAAGCTATTAAATTGAATAATATTTTTTACAAATATGACAAGTATGAAGCAACAGAAGCCCACTTAGATAATTATGATTTGGCAAAGGGGTCTATGGATTATTTGTATGATATTATGACAAAATATAGTGATATGGTCATTGAGTTAAGTTCACATACAGACTCACGTGGTTCCGATGATTACAATATGAAATTGTCTCAACGTCGAGCTGATGGTGTTAAGAAATATTTGATGGATAAAGGTATTGCTGAAAATCGTATCGTGGCAAAAGGTTATGGTGAAACGCAATTGGTAAATAATTGTGGCAATGGTGCAAAATGTAGTGACGAAGAGCATTTGGCAAATCGGCGTACAGAGTTCAAGATTTTGAGTGGACCAACATCTATTGAAGTGATAGAACAGCAGCCTGCTAAGAATTAAAGAAGTGAAAAAATATTGTTAATTTTAGGGTATCTCATTATATATTGAGATACCCTATTTTTATTTGCGTAACGCACGTTTATACATTATTTTTTTTGTGAAAAATACGTTAAACATTTTAAAAATTTTGGATTTTATTATTGAGGGGCTTACTTTTGAAAGAGACGCAACCAACATATAAAAAAAACCGTTTTAATTGTAGCGTTTAAACCCATTAACACACATTTTTACAGCATAATACACATGGTATTGATACGAAAAATAACACATTTATTAATCGCTTTTATTGCTTTTCTACCCTTTGGCATGAGCCAAAATATCACAATCAAAGGAAAAGTTATTGATGCTGATACGAAAGAAACGTTGCCCTTTTGCCGTATAGTGGCAGCGGGCTCTACGGTTAATACCGCGAGTGATATAGATGGTAATTTTAATATCAGCTTATCTGCACCGGCTCCCTTTTTGATAGCTTCGATGATTGGCTACGATACTTTGCGGCGTAAATTGACTGATGCCGCAGAGCAAGAGATTATTTTTGAACTCAAACCAAGCGACCAAACTCTTATGGAAGTGGTCATTTTTGCAGGCGAAAACCCTTCTCATCGTATTGTTAAAGGTATAATAAAAAATAAACCGTTCAACCGTCCGAGCCAACTACCTCATTATCAATGTGAAACATATACAAAAACGGAGTTTGATTTGGTAAATATTAGCGAGAAAGTACAGAAAAGCCGCGCTATGAAACCTTTCCGTTTTGTGTTTGACAATATAAAAGTGAATGGGATCGCAAAAACGCCACCTGGCAAACCATACTTGCTGTAAAAATTTCTGTACATTTTTCAAGTACAAATCGCAACCGAAGGTTGAAGCCCAAGTTATAATTCCGCAACTCACTAGTCCTGAGAATTGATGGAATTTAAGCGTTTTTGCTTATTTTTCAGTAACAAAGTAGTTGTCATAAATACGACGCGACTGAGTAAGCCGGCACAGCTTATTCACGT
>JANMJN010000608.1:0-6869 GCA_031371355.1 Saprospiraceae bacterium | reverse complement strand
ATTGCTCAAAAAGCGCAAAAACCTGATATTATCGTGTTTTTAGACGGCGATTATTCAGATTATCCCGAAGAATTATTGCTTTTAGTAGCGCCAATTACTGAGGGGAGGGCAGAAATGGTCATCGGTTCACGAGCATTAGGTGCACGAGAATCAGGCTCGATGACACCACAACAAGTCTTTGGCAATTGGTTAGCGACTCGATTAATTAAGTTATTTTTCAATTATACCTTCACCGATTTAGGTCCTTTTCGCGCCATTCGTTATGATAGTTTAATGAAAATCGGGATGGTTGACCGCAATTATGGTTGGACAGTCGAGATGCAAATAAAAGCAGCTAAACTCAAAATGTCTTGTGTGGAAATACCTGTTACTTATAGAAAACGCATCGGTGTATCGAAAGTAAGTGGCACAGTGAAGGGGACAATTATGGCGGGTTATAAAATTATTTTGACGATTTTTAAGTATTTATGAATTGATATTTAAAATATTACGTCTCAAACTACAGAAAAAAATTGTCAAAATCATTGCCATCATTTTCCTCATTTTTCGAAATTATATTCTTGAAACCTCTTGAGTGAACCCACCCACCCCTCAGTAAATAGCCCATTTCTCAAAATTTTAGGCTAAAAACCCCCATACTCACCAAATTATCAAAAACCAAAGGCTAAAAAAAGAGCATTTTCACGAATTTTTATTCGGCGAAGCCTGTGACGCATCCAACCCTTGTCTGTCTCTTTTCACAACGAGTCAAGGACTCGATATATATAAGGTTTACACACTTTTTCACTCTTTGCTATTTTTGAGAAAAACAATAAAAAAAACATCTAAAAAATGATCGGTTACACTCTGCTCGCTGTTTATTGTCTATGCGTCTTATTCACTACTTTTTACTGCGTTATGCAATTGGATTTGCTCTTTTGGTATCGCAAAAAAAAGAATGATGATGTTCCACAACTCGTTGATTATCCAACAGTTACGATTCAACTACCTATTTACAATGAGGCTTTTGTTGCCGAGCGTTTGATTGACAATATTGTCCTCATGGATTATCCTGCCGATAAACTGGACATTCAAGTTTTGGATGATTCGACGGATGAAACGGTTGGTATCATTGCGCGCAAAGTTGAGGAATATCGTGCGAAAGGCGTTAATATCAATCACGTCCGTCGCCCAAACCGTTCTGGTTTCAAAGCAGGTGCGTTGCGCGATGGTTTGCAACTCATTGACTCGGAGTTTGTTGCCATTTTTGATGCGGACTTTTTGCCTAAAACAGATTTTTTGAAACAAACCGTTCCACACTTCTTTAAAGACCCATCCGTCGGTGTTGTACAGACACGTTGGGAACACCTTAACGAAGACTACTCACTTATCACGAAGTTACAAGCCATGCAACTCAATGTGCATTTCACAATTGAGCAAGCAGGTCGTCAACGCGGCGGTTTTTGGTTGCAATTCAATGGTACGGCGGGCGTTTGGCGTCGTCAAACCATAGAAGAAGCTGGCGGCTGGCACTCTGATACACTTACAGAAGACCTTGACTTAAGCTATCGCGCTCAGTTGAAAGGTTGGAAAATTGAGTTCCTCGAACACGTCGGAACACCTGCTGAATTACCTGCCGAAATGAATGGTTTGAAAGCACAACAATTCCGTTGGATGAAAGGCGGTGCTGAAAACGCTCGTAAATTGCTTAAACTCGTTTGGGATGCACCCCTCAGTACACCGCAAAAAGTACACGCCACACAGCACTTATTGGCAAGTGGTATGTTCTTCGCGCTCTTGATTTCAGCGATTGTCAGTGTGCCTTTGGTATATTTTATTGATAATTTGACTTTTGATACAAAACTCTTTTTCGTTTCGCTTATCGGTTTGTTCTCAATTATTGCCCTCAGTTTGGTCGCAAATTTGCAAGAATATAACTTACAAGGCAAAACAAGATTCGAGAAAATTGTCAATATGGTTCTCATTTTCCCAATTTTCCTTTCAATGGCAATGGGTATGAGCTTACATAATGCGATTGCCGTTTGGGAAGGATATTCAGGGCATAAATCACCCTTTGTTCGCACACCAAAATATGGTTTGCAAAACAAAGAAACTCAGTTTACAAAACGCCAATACATACCACGTAACTTGCCAACTTCTACCATCATTGAAGGGTTTTTAGCTCTTTACTTCATGTTTGGTTTGTATTTGAGTATGGTAACGGGTGTTCATGAATTCCAAATTTTCCACTTGATGTTGGCATTTGGTTTTGGTGCCATTAGCTTTTTCTCGATTCGTCACCACATGCTCGCGCAAGCAGCTGCGTAATTTTTAATGGATAATGGATAGTTGATAATGGATAGTTTTACACTATATACCATCCATTATCAAATTTCTATTATCAACTAAAAAATGAAATATTCGATTTCAATCATTTTTTTGATTTGCCTTGTGCAAATCAATTTCTTCATACAACGGCATGAGTTTGCAACATTGTTTGCAACTTATGCCGTTTTTTTTGCGGCTTATGTATTTGTATTAAAAAAAAAGACAACTGACAAAGACCTTTCATTTTTCATCACAATCGGTCTGATACTGAGGGGGGTAGCTGTATTCAGCTTTCCAAATCTATCCGACGATATTTATCGTTTTTTGTGGGATGGTCATTTGATAAACTTAGGCGAAAACCCGTTTAATCATACCCCTCAGTATTACGTTGATAATCAACTGTTTAATGACCGATTGACCCCTGAATTGTTCTCTAAACTCAACTCCTCAAACTATTATTCCGTCTATCCTTCTGCGTGTCAATCGGTATTTACCTTGGCTACTTTTTTATTTCCAAAAAGCCTTTATGGTGCGGCGGTCATCATCAAATTATTTCTATTTTTATGCGAAGCAGGAACGATTTTTTTAATGAAAAAGATGACAGCAGATACATCTCTATACCGAAGGAATGCGTCACTTATTTATGCCCTCAATCCATTGATAATCATTGAGTTAGTAGGCAATGCACATTTTGAAGCGGCTATGATTTTCTTTTTTATTTTAGCTGTTTTTTTATTGAAATACATTGAGGGATTGATTTCAATTCACCCCCTCAATGGCATGCGCAGCCTGTTTTTAAGCGCTGTAGGATTTTCTCTATCTGTCGTATCTAAGATGTTACCACTAATGTTTTTACCATTATTTGTTAAAAAATTAGGTTGGAAACGGAGTTTTTACTTTTGGATTTTAGTCGGTGTGTTTACGCTCATTTTCTGTTTACCTATTTATAATGCTTTGTTTTTCAATAATATAGGTAAAAGCTTGGGTTTATATTTTGGCAATTTTGAATTTAATGCCAGTATTTTTTATGTTTTTAGAGCTATTGGTTTTTGGATATACGACTACAATATGATTCATCAAATAACGCCGTTTCTGACCCTTTCTGTTATTTTGTATATTATTAAAAAGTCATTTTTTGAAAAAAACGAAAAAGAAACCTTTACCCAAGAAATTGGTATGCAAAGACAGGATGAAAGTCTTTTTTTTAACGATTGCTTACTCGTCGTTTCACTCTATTTTGCTTGTGCGACGACTGTTCATCCATGGTATGCAGCGTTGCCATTGGCTTGTTCTGTTTTTACAAAATGGCGATTCGCTATCGTTTGGACGTTCTTCATTTTCCTAACTTATGCGGGCTATACTGAGGGGTCGTCAAAGCATACTGAAAATATGACTTATCTAATTATCGAATACTCAATAGTTTATATTTTTTTTATTTCTGAATGGGCAAAAAAAACAGTGCCAAACAGGTAAAATAAGTTTACAACTTTATTGTTTCCTTAATATTAATCTACTTTTAACATCGATAACAAAATCCTATTTTCTCAATAAATTGCAAAACGTTTTCAAATGAAAAGCATTTTTTTTTTACTTTCTATTTTTTGTTTTCTCCTATTAGGTTGCCAAAACACGACAACTAAAAAACAACCCCAGTACTTTATCCTAAAAAACTATAAACCCAAATCTTTACGTTTTTAGCGAATTCTTCGCTAACTTTGTCACTTAAAATAGAACCAACCATCCCCCTCAATATTCACTATTAATTATGCTCAATCAAGACAAACTACGCCTTATTTTTGGACTCAAAATAGCCTATTTGCGGCAACAAAAAGGACTGAATTATCAACAACTCGCGGAGTTGACGGATATGTCACAGTCTTATGTACATGAAATAGAAAAAGGCAAAAAGTACCCAAAAGCCGATAAAATACTCGCCCTCGCCAAGGCATTAGGGACAACTTATGACGAATTGGTCTCCGTTCATGCGTCAAAAAAGTTGCAACCGATTATAGAACTGTTGGAATCTGAATTTTTTCAGGTGTTCCCACTTGAAATGTTTGGCATCAGTCCCGACAAATTGATGGAGCTTTTTTCTAATACGCCCGACAAAATCAATGCTTTTATTTCGACCATTATAAAGATAGCGCGCAACTATCAGATGCAAACCGAAAGCATCTATACTGCTGCTTTACGGAGTTATCAGGACATGAATGATAATTATTTTGAAGACTTAGAGAAAGCAGCAAAGAATTTTAAGACAGAAAACAATGTCATCGTAAGGTATTCATTTTCAACAGATTATCTCGAAAAATTGCTTTTGGAAAAATATGCTATCAGTGTTAATCGGAAAAAGTTAGCAAAAGATAAGAACCTGCGACGCATTCGCTCCTTTTATACTGAGGGGTCAAAAACATTGCACATCAACAAGGAACTCACGTCTGCGCAAGAGCATTTTTTAATGGCGCGTGAATTGGGTTTCCAGTTTTTGAATATAAAAGAACGACCTTACGAAACCGTTATTCAAAAAGCAGAAAGCTTTGAAAAACTGCTTTCAAATTTTCGCGCCTCCTATTTTGCTTCTGCCCTTTTGATGGATGAAGAGGCACTCGTTGAAGACATTAAGACATGGGCAAGTGCATCGGATTGGAATCCAAAAGTTTTTGTTCAACTTTTTGAAAAATACGATGTAACGGCTGAAATGCTGTTGCAACGACTCACCAATATACTGCCTAAACATTTCAAAATCAATGACTTATTCTTTATCCGATTGCATTCTGATGAATCTATGAAGTCTTTCAAAATGACGAAAGAATTGCATCTAAGCCGCCTGCACAAGGCGTATGGTAATGAATTGAGTGAGCATTATTGCCGCCGCTGGGTCTCCGTAAATGTCATAAAAACACTGCGTACGCTACAACAAATTGACCGCCCGATTACGCTTGTTTGCGACGCACAAATCTCCAAATATTGGGAAACGGAACTCGAATATCTCGTTTTGTCCATTGCAAAACCCAATTCACCTAATCCAAAGGAAAGCGTTAGTGTGACTTTGGGCATTCTGTTAGACGACAATGCCAAACGGCTTTTCAGATTCCTCGGCGACCCCAATTTGAAAGCCAAAGTGGTCAATACGACCTGCGAACGTTGCTCAATGCCTGATTGTGGGGAAAGAGCAGTACCTCCTTTTATTATTGAAAAAATTAACGAAGCAAAAGAAATTGAGCAAGCACTTTTAGCATTGAAATAATTTTACCAAATATAAATTTGTTATCTTTTTTTTGACAACTACTTGTCAATCAATTCTTTACCTAACTATAAATAAAACCTAATTTTAAAAAAATGAAAAAACAGATTTACGAAAACAATCTCAAAGAGTGGATTAAAGACGAAAAAGCCGCTATTGAGTTGATCAGCGTATTGGGCAAATTGTGGTTCGACAAGTCCGTTGAGCTCATCATTTTCAGGAATCAAATGATTGACCGTTCCTCTTCAGAACTTTTAAACCTCCATCATTATGCCCGAGAGGTCGTCAAGCACCCCCTCAGTATTCATGATACATTAGGACTTGCAAAGGCACTTAACCGGATGCCCCTTGCCCCCAGCCGCATTGATATTGGCAGATTGGGCGTGGAATGGTTGGATGAAAAAGCCAAATATTCAGATGAAATGGATTTTGCTGCCAAAAAAATGAAAAGTTTTGTTGGGCAAGATAAAATCAAACTTGAGCCCCGCGATATCGTACTTTATGGCTTCGGTCGTATCGGTCGCATTGCCGCTCGGGAATTGATATCGCAAGTAGGTAAAGGCGAGCAGTTGCGTCTCCGCGCCATCGTAACTCGTGACAAAAATCCTGAAGACATCTTGAAACGCGCCGATTTGTTGCGGACTGACTCCGTTCATGGCACGTTCCCGGGAACGGTCATTGCAGATATCGAAGAGCAATGTCTTTGGGTTAATGGGCATAAAATTGACTTTATTTCTGCCAATACACCTGAAGAAATTGACTACACACAATATGGTATTGACAACGCTATCGTCATTGACAATACGGGTAGTTGGCGCGACAGAGAGGGCTTGAGCCGTCATTTACAAGCAAAAGGCGTAGCAAAAGTGCTGTTGACAGCACCCGGCAAAGGCGATATTCCCAATATCGTTCATGGTGTCAATCATGAAAGTTTTGATGTGAATGATGAAAATATCTGGTCAGCAGCCAGTTGCACAACCAATGCGATAGTGCCCGTCTTGAAAGTCATCAATGACGCTTTGGGCATTGAAAAAGGACATGTCGAGTCGGTTCACTCCTTCACAAATGACCAAAATCTGTTGGACAATTTCCATAAAAAATTCCGCCGAGGACGCTCTGCACCGCTTAATCTGGTGATTACGGAAACAGGCGCAGAAAGTGCCATTGCAAAGGTTTTACCTGAATTGGCTGGTAAATTTACGGGTAATGCCATCCGTGTTCCCACACCGAATGTTTCTTTAGCCGTCTTGAATTTGCAATTAGACAATAAAACAACGAAAGAAGACATCAATGAAATCATGCGCCAAGCCGCTTTGAA
>JANMJN010000532.1:0-3334 GCA_031371355.1 Saprospiraceae bacterium | reverse complement strand
TTTGCTCCCATCACCGCAATTTCTGCGGTTGGCCATGCATAGTTCATATCGGCACCAATGTGTTTCGAATTCATTACATCATACGCACCACCATAGGCTTTTCGAGTGATAACAGTAATACGAGGTACAGTTGCTTCGCTGAAAGCATATAGCAATTTTGCGCCATTTGTGATGATGCCATGCCACTCTTGGTCGGTGCCAGGCAAGAAGCCAGGGACATCTACAAGCACCAAAAGCGGTATGTTGAACGAATCGCAAAAGCGGACAAAACGCGCCCCTTTTTTGGAACTTTCGACATCCAAAACACCTGCCAAAGAAGCGGGTTGATTGGCCACAATGCCTATCGGACGACCTGCGAGTAGGGCAAAACCGACCACAATATTTTCAGCATAATGCTCATGAATTTCCATAAACGATTCAGTATCAACGATTCCCGCAATGACTTCGCGCATATCGTAGGGCTGGTTCGGGTTTTCGGGAATCAAATCGGTCAATTCATCTCTATATTCGTCGCCCATTTCGTAAGGATAATGAGGGGGCTTCTCTTCGCAATTTTGCGGCATATAAGAAATCAATCGTTTTATTTTTTCGATGCAATCAAGGTCGTTTGATGCTGTCAAATGAGTCACGCCAGACTTCGTGGCATGGGTCATAGCACCGCCGAGTTCTTCAGAGGTGACGGTTTCATTCGTCACTGTTTTGACAACATTTGGACCTGTGACGAACATATAAGAGGTGTTTTCAACCATCAAAATAAAATCCGTCATGGCAGGAGAATACACTGCACCACCCGCGCATGGTCCCATAATAGCTGATATCTGAGGCACAACGCCCGAAGACAACACATTACGATAAAAAATATCGGCATAACCACCCAACGAATTCACGCCTTCTTGAATACGTGCGCCACCGGAATCGTTGAGACCAAGGCAAGGCGCACCATTTTTCATGGCTAAGTCCATGATTTTACAAATTTTTTCAGCATGTGTTTCAGACAAGGAACCACCGAACACAGTAAAATCCTGTGAGAAAACATAAACTAAACGACCATTCACCGTTCCGTAACCTGTGATGACACCGTCGCCGAAATATTGCTCGTTTTCGAGTCCAAAATCAACGCTTCGATGCGTGACAAGTGCACCGATTTCTTCAAAACTATCGGGGTCAAGTAAAAAGTGAATGCGTTCACGAGCCGATAATTTACCTTTTTTATGTTGTGCATCAATGCGTTTTTGACCACCACCGAGTTTAGAGAGTTCTTTTTTATGCTGTAATTCTAAGAGTTCTTTTTTCATGAGTATTGGTTAGTTATTTGGTAATCAGTGAATTATAAAATTGTTTTTTTGATAAAAACAACTCGTTTGGCAAATATATAGATTCCTATATTTGTTCACGCTTTTTTTGTTAAAAAAAAAGGATAGAATTGAGCCTTGAATCAGCGTCAATTTAATTTGACGAATAAAAAACAAATCTGTTATTTTGATTTATCTGTATTAAAATTTTATATTTGAGGGTAATTATAAAATATAGTTTCGTAACGCAATCAAAATTTAAAATAATGAAACCACATTTTCTGAATCTTGTAAATGCTCTTGTGCTTATTTTCTTTGGTGGCTGGGCATATATGGAAAAAGGTAGCCCAACGGCGTTAATTCCCGTTTTTATGGGCGCGATTCTTTGGATTCTTACGCCAAAAATGCGTGAGGGCGATAAAAATGCGAGCCATACGGCTGCAGCTTTAACGTTATTGATTATTATTGGCTTGTTTATGCCACTTCGCCGCGAGTTGCGATTGGATGATACGATGGGTGTGCTGAGGAGCCTTATTATGCTCGGTTCTTCTTTGTTAGCTTTTTCCGTTTTTGTGAAATCATTTATAGATGCACGCAAAACAGCTTAAAATTTCAAAAGGCTGAATTGCAAAATTCCAGTTGCTCAATTAACCTCAAATGAGCAACTGGAATTTCAAATAAATACTGAGAGGCTAAATTTCCAATCACTCATTCAACCGCCAATCATAATCGGCAAAAACAACATTCGCTGTTTTACTCACTTTGGTATTCGCATATTTGCTGACAAAAGTAGCCACATTCCCAAAGTCCTTGCCATACCAATCAAAAATTTTGGATACTTTTATTTCATTGCTTTTCAAGGTGTTAGCTGATGAATTGATGAATTGCTTTGTACGCAATTCAAGGCAGTCGTTTAAGTTTTCTGCTGTAAATGCTTGATTGAATAATGGCGGACAACTTTTCGCAGCACAGTTGACGGCAAAGTGAATACGAGCATCGCCCATAGGTCGGAGTATTTGGTTTTCGATGTCATTGAGCGACATTTTTTTGCCACCTAAAGTGTTGCGTTTCACATCCCACGTCTTTCCCCCGTCCAAATCCGTGATTTTACTGAGGGGGTAGTTTTGAAGTATGAGTTTGATTGTTAATGCATTATACGCATTTATCCAATACGCCATTTTGTCGTTTTTTGACCAACTGTCTTGAGGGGCATTATCGGACAAAGTTTTGATATAACTGTCCAATGCTGCTTTTTCAGATTTGAAATTTTTATAATTAACCTTACCATCGGCACTGACGTATTTTTTCAAAAGAGCATCAAAAGCCTCATGTGATGGTTGTGCCGTGACGAAAAATGTTGAGAATGTGAAAAATAGAGAAACAAATAGGTGCTTAATCATTATTGAAATTTTTTATTAAAAGAAACGTTTGTGATTGTCTTTATTTACGCAAAGATACCCCTCAGTATATCACCAAGAAATCACAATTCGATAGGTTTAACTAAACTTTAAGGAGATGTGTTAATTTCGACAGTCTTTTTTCTTAATTTTGCCAAAAATGAGACTTCATTAGACCACAGATTAGACTGATACGACCGATTTTCACTGATTTTTTTAGTTCCCTACGGGATGACAAAAGAAAAATCAGTCAAAATCTGTCGTATCAGTCTAATCTGTGGTCTCCAAAAAACAATTATTATCATTATTTATGTCAGTTAAAGTTCAAAATCTTACGAAAATATACGGCACACAACGCGCCCTCGACAATATCAGCTTTGAAGCGAAAGCTGGTGAAATCTTAGGTTTTCTTGGACCAAACGGGGCAGGGAAGACGACAACAATGAAAATTCTCACTTGTTTTGTGCCACAAACAGAAGGTAAGGCCGAGGTCTGTGGTTTCGATGTCGAAACGCAAGCACTTGAAGTTCGGCAGCAAATCGGTTATTTGCCCGAACACAATCCGCTTTACAAAGATATGTATGTGCGTGAATACCTTGAATTTGTCGCCGGATTGCACAAATTGCCAAAGAAAAAACAGCGTGT
>JANMJN010000516.1:0-1946 GCA_031371355.1 Saprospiraceae bacterium | reverse complement strand
TGTTGTATCCTTGTTTGCGGGGCGGGGCAATATAAAGTCCGTGATTTTATGAAAGTGGGTGGTTTGTTGACGCTTGTTTTCTTAGTTGTTATGCTTGTTTTGATTCCTATGATTTGGAAACTGTAATTGTAGTACTTTGATATTTATAAAAATGAAAAAATTATTTATCTGTATTACCTTTATTTTAAGTATTTTATCTTTGAAATCGCAAGTTGTTCATCAACAAACTTATTGGACACGCCTGTATGCCAGAGTAAAATTAGATGATAAATGGTCGTGGCAAATAGAAGCTGATAACCGCCGATTTTTTGGTGAAAACAAGCAATTGCAGTTTATAGCGCATACACACGTGCATCGTAAATTTGGAAAGAATACTGAAGGGTCATTGGGTTTGACGTATTCCACAGTTTGGCAAGGTATTTTAGCTGTTCCCGAATGGCGCCCATTTCAGGAGTTCTATATCTATCAAAAACTCAGCGATAAAGTCCGGTTCACTCATCGTTTTAGAACAGAAGAACGCTGGTTTCGCAACTATCAAAATGAGCATTTTACTGAGGGGTATAATTTCAAATTCCGTTTCCGTTACATGTTGCGTTTTGATTATAAATTGTCTGAAAAATGGTTGTTAAAAATAAACGATGAAGTGATGTACCACACCGACGATTTTGACCAAAACCGTATTTATGGCGGGTTTGAATATAAATTCAGAAAAGATGTATCGTTGGAATTAGGCTATTTGAAAGTCATTCAGAAGCGGGCAAATAATAAGGGATATTATGATAGGGATAATTTGAGAGTGACAGTTTATAAAGATTTTGCTATTAAAAATTAAGAAATAATCCATTTTTATCAAAATAAAACACCCAATACTGAGGGGTCATTTTTATGGAAAATAAGAAAGTTTCAGAAGTAGAAATCATCAAAGACAAAAGCCGCTACTTGAGGGGTACATTGGTCGAGAGTTTGCACAATGAAATCACAGGTGCGGTAGCTGCCGATGATACGCAATTGATTAAGTTTCACGGCTCGTATCAGCAAACCGACCGTGATATTGACAGTGAGCGCAAAAAGCAAAAACTCGAACCATTATACTCGTTTATGATTCGGGTGCGGGTGCCGGGCGGCATATGTACGCCACAACAATGGCTCAATATGTCAGATTTGGCGGATAAATACGGCAATGGTGGTTTGAAATTGACGACTCGTCAAGCGTTTCAATTGCACGGTATTTTGAAACGTGATTTGCAAAAAACCATCAAAGGTTTCAATGAAGTGTTGTTAGATTCGATAGCGGGTTGTGGCGATGTGAACCGCAATGTGATGATGAATCCGAATCCTTATGAAACACCTGCGCATGAAGAAGTATATGAACACGCGAAACAAATATCCGCACATTTGACCCCAAAAACGTCTGCTTACTACGAAATTTGGTTAGAAAATCAAGAAGCAGATACTTCTGAACGGGTTGACGCAGATTCAGAAGTTGGTAAAATCGTTGCAAATGCAAACGACCTTTTGACACGCACAACGGCAGATGACAATGAACCGATTTATGGCAAACACTATCTGCCTCGTAAATTCAAAATTGCTTTGGCAATTCCACCATACAACGATGTGGATATTTTTGCCAATGATGTGGGTTTGGCGGCGATTATCGAAGATGGTGTTTTGACGGGTTATAATGTCGCTATAGGCGGCGGTTTCGGGATGACTTTTGGGATGCTCGACACCTATCCACGTTTGGCGGATATGATTGGTTTTTGTGATAAAGACAATGTGGTAGATGTTTGTGAAAAGGTGATGACGGTACAACGTGACTGGGGCAATCGGGAAAATCGCAAATTTTCACGATTGAAATACACGATTGATAAGGTAGGACTGGAGGTTTTCAAAGCTGAATTGGAAAAGCGTTTGGGTTACAAATTACAAGCTACAAAACCTTACAA
>JANMJN010000497.1:0-2530 GCA_031371355.1 Saprospiraceae bacterium | reverse complement strand
GTTGAACATCGAGAATGTTCTTTCGGACATTCAAAATCTGTCCGTTTAGTTGTTCGACATTGCTTTTGATATTTTTGAGGTCTTGTTCATAGCGGTATTCTTCTTTCTTTGCATCTTCTAGATCGTTGCGCGAGATAACATTTTGGGTATATAGCTGTTGTTTTTCAACAAAACGGGTTTTAGCTAATTGCAAATTCTTCTGTGCCGTTGACTGTTTATCTTTTTCCGTTTTGATAAGTCTTTCATAGTTCTTAATTTGAGAATCGTATTGATTAACTGTTTGTGAAATAAAATTCTCTTCTTTTTTAAACTGTAACTCCTTCAATATCTGTACAAATGAAGAATAATTGAGCTGAATTTCGCCTAAACTAAGCCCCATATCAGGCAGAAAACCTTCAACTACTGAGGGGGTCAAAGTTTCTAATTCGGACAATTCTTTTTCTAACTTTAAAATATGCTCATAATTAGCCGCACTTTGCAAAACGACTAACAAATCGCCCACATGTACTGTATCGTTTTCTTTAACAACCAATTTTGACAAATATCCCGTCGTGCGTGCCACAACCGATATCGGCGGCACTTCGGTCGTTATCAACACCTGAGCTGGGATAATGTCTGGATATTTAACAATCCAACCCACTAAAAGCAGAAAACAGATGCCAAGCAAAATAACCGTCGTTCCCCAACGGATAATCCACGAAGGAGGTGTGCCTAATATTTCTTGTACGTCTTCATGACGGAGTTCTATTTTATCGTATTCTTCCATTTTGTATATAATCCTAAACGCCTAATTCTAATTGATTCTTAACCAAATTATAATACGCCCCACGCTGTATCGTCAACTCCACATGTGTCCCTTCCTCAATAATTTCACCTTTTTCTAATACAATAATATTGTCCGCATTTCTTACTGTCGAAAGCCTATGAGCGACCACTACCACCGTTCTACCATCTAAAAATTCATTAAGATTGTCCATAATAACCAACTCATTATACGAGTCAAGTGCATTCGTTGCTTCATCAAAAAATACATAATCTGGGTTTTTATAAACCGCACGTGCAATGAGCAAACGTTGTTTCTGACCCTGCGACAAGCCAATGCCATCATCGCCAATTTTTGTATTATAACCCAACGGCAACGAATCCACATAAGACTGAATATTAGCCACTTTAACAGCTTGCAACAGCCGTTTTTTATCAATAATCTCATCCCCCAAGGCAATATTTTTAGCAATCGTATCCGAAAAAACATAACCTTCTTGCAATACGACACCACAACGGTCGCGCCAAAGTTTGTGTGAAATATTGTTCAATGACACATCACCCAACAAAACAGCCCCATCAGTAGGTTGATAAAAATTAAGTAAAAGTTTCAATATAGTCGTCTTCCCAGAGCCACTTGACCCAACAATAGCAGTTGTTTTACCTTTTGGAATCCGTAAAGAGAGTTTCTTCAAAACAATCGGCGAATACTGTCCGCCATACCTAAAACTCACACGGTCTAAATACAAATCGCCCCCTTCAGGCAACATATTCAGGCGTGGCTGCGACCCGTCTTCGTCTTCTTTTGAGTGGATTTCGTTGAGCCGTTCCAAAGAGATTTTTGCATCCTGTGCCGCCTGAATGAAGTGAATCAACTGCTCTAAGGGTCCATTCAATTGACCAATAATATACTCAATAGCCACCATTGAGCCAATCGAAAGCTGCCCTTCCACAACCGATTTTGCCGCCAAAAAGGTTATCAATATGTTCTTCAATTCATTGAAAAAAAACGCTCCCGCTCGTTGATATTGCTCCAAAGCTAAGTAAGAAATCGAAACCCGGTACAATTTAGCTTGTATGCGTTCCCATTGCCACCTCTTTTGTTTTTCAGCATTGTGCAGTTTAATTTCCTGCATACCATATATAAGCTGTATGAGCGAGCTTTGGTTTTGGCTCATTTGGTCGAACCGTTTATAATCTAATTCTTTTCTTTTTTTCAAAAACAAGGTAATCCACGACACATAAAACAGCGTGAACATAAAGTAAATAGCAAATATAGTAAGATTGAAAAATGCCAATACAACACCAAAAACAACGAAATTAATCATCGAAAACACCGTTACCAAGGTGCTTGAAGTCAAAAAATGTTCAACCCGATGATTGTCGTTGATGCGCTGTAAAAGGTCTCCCGTCAGTTTTGAATCAAAAAACCTAACAGGCAGTTTCATTAGTTTTATCAAAAAATCAGAAACTAAGGAGATATTGACCCTTGTTCCGATATGTAACAAAATCCACCCGCGAATAAACTCAACTGCCGCCTGCGAAAAAAAGACGATCATTTGACCCATCAAAACAAGTTTGATGAATCCAATATTACTCGACGAAATACCCACATCCACAACGGCTTGCATCAAAAATGGCATAACCAATTGGAGGAACGACCCCAAAATCATACCCAGCAAAAGTTGAAAAAGGAGTTTTTTGTATCGAAAAAGGTAGGTAAAAAGGAAACGGAAGCCTGATTTGTCCGTTTTTTCGCCTTCACGCT
>JANMJN010000495.1:0-3020 GCA_031371355.1 Saprospiraceae bacterium | reverse complement strand
GATTCTTACAGCCAACGGCATGATGACTTGTCGGAGTACGTTGAGGCGTTTCCACTTTTCGATAATCAAAAAGGTATTATCGCACTTGTCAACGGTAAACCTTGGGCTGCTGATTATGTTTCGAATGCGTCAAGTTATGCCGATTTGCATAATAAGTTGGTTAAAAGTTTTGCGGCTGATTGTTTGTCTTTGTCTGTCAAGGAAATGGAATCGAATGAAAATTTGGCTATTGATGCATGGAAAGCTTTGCGAGATTTGTCGAAAAGCACCGAATCCGTTGTTCAACCCATCGGTTTAGGTTCCGATATTCGCTACGATGCGCCTCATATCGGTGCGGCAGCTTTGGTTTACGAAGAAACTTTGGTGCATATGACCATTTTTTCTAAACAAAATCCAGCAAACGAAACGCAAGGATTTGATACAAGCAGTGATTTTAATGTAGGTGATAATTTGCGTCGCCCACGTCATTTTTGATAAATTGACACCCCTCAGTATAAAGTAAAAAAAAGCCGTTTCGATTTGCTCGTGACGGCTTTACTTATTTTCAGGTTTATTTGATTTGCAAAGTCATTTCTAAAAATGGCTTTTGATTTACAAAGAATTGTAATTTTACCCCAAAAAAATAACTTATGAAATCCATACTCATCAAAAATGGGCAAGTCGTTAATAGAGGGCAAGTTAAAGTTCAAGACATTTTAATTCGCAATGGCTTTATCGAACGCATTGATAATCAAATAGATGCACACGTTGATATTGAAATTGATGCCACAAATAAACATGTCATTCCGGGCATAATTGATGACCAAGTTCATTTCCGCGAACCAGGCTTGACGCATAAAGCAACCATCAAAACGGAAGCACGAGCTGCCGTAGCGGGTGGCACCACGTCGTTTATGGAAATGCCGAATGTCAATCCCCCCTCAGTAACTCAGGCACTTTTGCAAGAAAAATACGACATTGGTTCACAAAATTCGCTTGCCAACTACTCTTTTTTTATGGGCGCAACCAATGACAATTTGGAAGAGGTTTTGAAAACAAATGCTCAAAATGTATGTGGTATCAAGGCTTTTATGGGCAGTTCGACGGGCAATATGCTCGTTGACAATCCGACGACCTTAGAAAATTTGTTTTCAAAATGCCCGATGTTGATTGCCACACATTGCGAAGACGAAGCGACAATTCGACGCAACACAGCGGAGGTCAAACAAATGCTTTCTGAACGTGGTATGGAAGCAACAGCTGCGTTTCATCCTGTCATACGTAACCATGAGGCGTGTTATTTGTCATCTCATTTCGCCGTAGAATTAGCTAAAAAACACAATACTCGTTTGCATATTTTGCACATTTCAACGGCTGATGAAGTCGCTCTGTTTGACAATAAGACCCCCCTCAGTAAAAAGCGTATTACAGCCGAAGTATGCGTTCATCATTTGTTTTTTAATGAAAATCAATATAGTACGCTTGGAAATTTGATTAAATGTAATCCAGCGATTAAATCTAAAGCAGATCAAAAAGCATTAATGGCTGCCTTACTTGATGATCATTTTGACATCATCGCAACAGACCATGCACCGCATACTTGGGAGGAAAAATCGAAACCTTATTTCGATGCGCCATCAGGCTTACCTCTCGTTCAACATTCTTTGAATCTGATGCTCAGCTTTTATTTTCAAGGCAAAATAACGCTTGAAAAGATAGTTGAAAAGATGTGCCATGCACCTGCTGAATGTTTTCAAATTGACCGCCGTGGGTTTCTCGACGAAGGCAACTGGGCAGATATAGCCATTGTTGATATTAATAAACGATGGAAAGTGTCACATAAAAATATTCTTTATAAATGCGGTTGGTCTCCACTTGAAGGCAAAATACTGAGGGGGGCTGTTGAGACGACCATTGTGAGTGGTCACTTAGCGTATCAAAATGGACAATTATTTGATGATAGAGTAGGAGAGCGACTGCAATTTAATCGTTAATAGTTATCGATTAATCTTTACTTATTTAACCAATAACGATTAACGAATAGCTAAATAAAAATATGAGTAACTTATTTATGTTTTTGCTAATCTTATAACGGGCTTCATTGGTACTATTTTTGATGAAACAGGAGATACGGATTAAACTTTTATCATTAAA
The DNA here is from genome assembly GCA_031371355.1 of Saprospiraceae bacterium. Classification (GTDB taxonomy): domain Bacteria; phylum Bacteroidota; class Bacteroidia; order Chitinophagales; family Saprospiraceae; genus JAAFJT01. The sequence goes on along the minus strand of JANMJN010000495.1, from coordinate 887 downwards.
ACAAGCTTTGACTGTGAGGAAATTAATCATATTGGCATTTTTATATATAGCTCTTCACGCTAATGCCCAACCTATAGATTTTTCAAAAAATCAAAAAAATAGTTCTCCTGCTTCATTTCAAGACTTCCGCCCTTTGACTTTTGAGGATTATCTTGTGCAACTGACTTGGCAAAACAGTTTTGAACTGGAAGGTTCAAAATATGAAATTGATGCACGAGGACAAGAGATCACATTAGCTAAAAAAGATTGGACTCGAAACTTGCAAGCAGGGGTGAACATGAATGACGTGAGTTTTCCTTATTTTTTAGTCAATTCATTGGGTCAAGAGTATTTTTTGGGTAAAAAGATAGATTTAACTAAATTACCTGCTGTGGCAACCTATCCTGTTTGGAATATCGGTATTGGTGTCAATTTTGGTGATTTGTTGACACGTAAATACAAAGTTAAATTTGCTGAGAATCGTAAAAAAATGAGTGAGTCGGAGATGAATTTCAAGAAGCAAAAATTGAAAGGCGAAGTTTTGAAACGCTATCAAGAGTATCTTTCTTCATTCGATATTTTCAAGGTCCGCATACAAGCACTCGACGCTGCCGAATCGAATAAAAATCAAATTCAAAGCCTCTTTAGCGTTAATAAAGTTCAATTTGAAGATTATAACACCGCTAATAAAGCCTATTACGATGCCCTCGAAAGCAAGGTGAGGGGAGAGGCGGAGATAAAACTTCGGCGTATTGCGCTTGAAGAATTATTAGGTGTAAAATGGGAATCAGTTGAACGTGTGAAGGCTTCATATGAGGATAAAAAGAAGAATTGAATTTGTAGAAACCGATGCGGGGGATTGTTTGGTTGTCATTTTTTTTTTGCTTTAGAACGGGGTTTATACTGAG
>JANMJN010000034.1:0-4650 GCA_031371355.1 Saprospiraceae bacterium | reverse complement strand
TTTATTGCTCAAAATTAGTTTGATTTTTGGTTTATGTAATGTTTTTGGTGAACTACTCAGTATTTTCGTTAAAATGATTTGAATGTTCTAAAAATTCAATCAATTTTTTACTTTTGTACCATTGTTTCTATTTTTATATATTTTTGATAATATAATTCACTGCTGCCGAAGTGGCGAAACTGGTAAACGTGCACGTCTCAGAAGCGTGTGCCGCAAGGCTTGTGGGTTCGACTCCCATCTTCGGTACAAAAAAAATTAAAACCGCACCGAGACATTTCTCGATGCGGTTTTAATTTTATTACTTAAAAGGAAGAACAATTTACCCCCCCTCAGTATTTTTAGAAGTTGAACATAAAATCACAACTTCATACATCATAATTCAATTAAAGATTCATTGCATCATAAGCTTCAACGATTTCTTTAACCGCTGCAGCCGATTTTTCCAAACCTTCTTTTTCATCTTTGCGCAAGCGTAATTTGATGATTTTTTCGATGCCACCTTTACCCAAAATCACGGGAACGCCGACGCAGAAGCCTTTGATACCGTACTCGCCATTGAGATAAGCACAGCAAGGGAAAATACGTTTTTCGTCTTTCACGATGGTTTGAACCATTTGAGCCGCTGCTGCACCTGGTGCATACCAAGCAGATGTACCCATCAATTTGACCAATTCGCCACCGCCATTTGTAGTACGCTCAATGATGGCATCCAATTTTTCTTTTGAAACCAATTCTGTTACAGGAATACCTGAAACAGTGGTATAACGTGGCAATGGCACCATCGTATCGCCATGCCCACCCATAAGGATGGCTTGAATGTCTTTTGGCGAAACGCCGATTTCAGTTGCTAAAAATGCGCGATAACGGGCTGTATCCAAAACACCTGCCATACCAATCACCCGTGCACGTTTCAAACCTGATTTTTTGAAAGCGGCATAAGTCATTACGTCCAATGGATTAGAAACGACGATTATGATAGGGTTTTTAGAGAATTTAAGGATACTTTCGATAACACCACCCATGATTTTAGCGTTTGTTGCGACGAGGTCATCGCGGCTCATACCCGGCTTACGCGGAATGCCAGCAGTGATAACGACGATGTCAGACCCAGCGGTATCTTCGTATTTGTCAGAACCCGTAAGGTAGGTTGAGTACGAGTCAATGGGTGCTTGTTGCCAAGTGTCAAGGGCTTTACCTTGAGCCATAGCACCTTGAATATCAAGAAGGTGGACGTGTTTGAGGATGTCCATGTGTGCCAATACGTTAGCGCAAGTTGCGCCCACATTACCAGCTCCGACGACGGTTACTTTTGTCATTGTGGAAAGGATTTATGTTATAAAAAGGAAACAAAAAACATTCTATTGACACATATAGACTTCTATATGTGAATTGCCGCAAAAATAAAGTGTTTTATCAAAACCCATAGCCAAACAGAAGAATAAAAATGATTTTATCGAAAAAAAAGATACTCATTTTAATTTTTATCTAACTTTGGAGCGAATTGTGCAATCTTTTGCGTTATAATAAAGTCAATTTCTGACTATTCATTCATTTAATTATATACTTTTTGCATGAAAAAAATTTGGGTCATCACACTTCTGTTTTTATTATTTTTTACCCCCCTTCCCGATATTATCGGGATTTCGTTCCTCAACAGTATCGAAGCACAACAATCAACGACAAAACCTGCGGCTTGCGGTCTTTCGATGAATGATGCTGACATCATATTCAACGAGATGATTGCCTTGCGTGAGCGTTTTCCTGTCGTCGCACCCATGCGTGCTGTTGCTTACGTCCCTGTTTGGTTTCATTTAGTTGCCACGACGGAGGGCACTGGACGCGTTCCGATGAACAAAATCCTTGACATGCTGTGCGAATGGAACCGTCTTTATTCTGTCAATGGCGTTGAATTGCAGTTTTATATTAAAGGAATCAATAACATTAACAGCACAGGACTTTATTCAGGACCGAGGTCTTTTTCGGGCGAAAATGCTATTCGGACGAACAAAAAAACCGACGGTATCAATGTCTTCTTGGTTGACAATGCTAATGATCCAGCCCAACCCACAGCCACCGTTTTGGGCTATTATTTTAATACAGGTGGCAATGTTGCTTATGATGCCGATTGGTTCATTATCATCAATTCACAAGCATCAATTGGTGGTGCAGTGACGATTGCCCACGAAGCAGGGCACTTTTTTAGCGTACCACATCCTTTTTATGGCTGGGAAACGTGTCCATTTGTACCGACGGCTGCAAACGACTATAAAGCACCCGCTACGGTCAGTTGTTTTGGCAGTGGCACTTATACTGTCGAAAATGCTGCACGGACGGGTACGGATGCCAATTGTTCAACAGCAGGTGATGGCTTCTGTGATACACCGCCCAATTATAATTTGGGTTATGGGTACAATGGCGCAAATCGTTGTGTTTATGTCGGTTTAGCAAGTGACCCCAAAGGCGTAAAGATAGATCCCGATGAGTCGAACATCATGGACTATTTTATAGGTTGTGAATCAACTTTTTCGCCAATGCAAAAGACGGCTATGCAAAACAATTACCTCAATAGTCCTTATAGAGCTTATTTACGTAGTGGCAATATTGCGCCAACTGTGACATCATTGGCTGCAACCACTTTAAGTGCCCCTATTGGTGGTGCTACAACGACTTATTACAATGCTTTTTCTTTGTCTTGGACTGCCGTACCGAATGCCACAGGCTATGTGGTTGAAATCAGCAAAACGCCCACTTTTTTTGATTCACGTATTTTTGTTGCTACAACAAATTCGATAAGTATCAATGGCACTAATGCACCTGGATATTTGACAGCATCGGGTCAGAACTATTATTGGCGGATCAAACCGTATAATAACTATGTGTCATGTTCAGAATTTACGACGCGTCAAAATTTTGTGTCGGGTAGTTTATTAAGTGCGACAAAAGAGATTTCGGGCATTTCCAATTTTGAAGTATCGCCAAACCCCCTCAGTAAAATACAGTCTTTACAACTTAATTTGACATCTGAAACGGCTTTTGATGCGCAAGTAAAGTTATTCAATGTTACAGGACAATTGGTACAATCTGAAAAAAGACATTTTGAGGTTGGCTCTTCTTCGCAGAATCTTTCCGTTTCTGATTTGACAAATGGTCTTTATATTTTGACTGTTGAATCAGAAAAAGGTGTTATTAATAAAAAGGTTGTCATTAGAGATTAATACCAATGGTGTATTGATTTTCATTTTAATAAGTTTAAAAAAAAGAAGTTGTTTATGAAAGTGAACAACTTCTTTTTTTTTTAACTTTGAAATTTCACCCCCTCAGTATTTGTAACCCAAACTGGAACGACAACATAATATTCAACTGATAGAAAAGGTTGAACATGAGCATTAAAGCTAAGAGATAAACCTTTGGTCTAAATGTTTTTATTCTCTATAACATTAGTTCTATCTTACAGTCGGCTCAATATTTTTAAATTAATTAGTTCTAAACAACAATAATAATGGAAAGTACTCTTTTTGACAGACGCAAGTTTATGACTATGACAACTAAGGCTGCAACAGGCGTGGCTTTGTTGTCAACTTTACCCAAAAATGCAATAGCAGAAAAATCTGTGGAACAACGTATCAAATTTTCGGTGATCAATATTAATCACAACCATATTTATGGTATGACAGATGCTGTGACAAGAGGCGGTGGACAATTGGTCTCTTTTTATGCCAAAGAACCTGACCTCGTTGCTGCTTTTGCTAAAAAATATCCGCAAGCAAAATTGGCTGGAAGCAAACAAGAAATATTAGATGACAAATCCATTCAACTTGTACTAAGTTCGGGCATACCTATTGAACGTGCGCCGTTGGGTTTAGAAGTGATGCAACATGGTAAAGATTATCTGGTTGACAAACCAGGTATTACGTCACTCGAACAATTGTCAGATGTGCGTCGGGTACAAAAAGAAACCAAGCGCATTTATTCGATTATGTACAGCGAACGGCTTGAAAACAGGGGAACTGTCAAGGCAGGTGAACTGGTCAAATCAGGTGCTATTGGTAAAGTCATACAGACGATTGGTATGGGTCCACATCGAATGACTCCCAAATCTCGACCAGAATGGTTCTTCGATAGAAAGTATTTTGGCGGCATCATAACGGATATTGGTTCGCATCAATTTGACCAATTTCTATTCTTTACGGGTTCTACAAAAGCGGAAATTGTGGCATCCCAAGTCGGCAATGTCAATCATCCACAATATCCAGAGTTTGAGGATTTTGGTGATGTCATGATAAAAGGGGACGGAGGCACAGGTTATATACGTGTGGATTGGTTTACGCCTGATGGATTAAACTCATGGGGCGATGGGCGGCTAACAATTCTGGGTACTGAGGGGTATATTGAAATTCGTAAAAATATTGATATTGCGTCAGGGCATGAAGGCGGCAACCATCTGTATCTCGTCAATCATAAAGAAACACGTTATATAGATTGCAGCAAAGAACCTTTGCCATTTGGTGAGCTTTTCGTAAATGATATTATTAATCGTACCGAAACAGCTATGCCTCAAGCACATTGTTTTCTCGCAACGGAACTGGCGTTAAAAGCACAAAAAAATGCTCAATCCATTAGTGTAAAGAAATGGTGAATACAAAAAAAAAC
>JANMJN010000392.1:0-3271 GCA_031371355.1 Saprospiraceae bacterium | reverse complement strand
GATTCCAAAGTTTGACGAATCGTTTTCATCAAGCGGCAACGACTCGCAACGTCTGCATATAGTATATCGCTTCCAAATTCGCCACAAAAAACAGGGCGTTGGTTAGTCGTTTGCCACTGATAAGCGACCCGCAATTGATTGTTGATGGCTTCAACAGTGCCATTGACATGATAATTTTGATAAGACGATTCGCCCCAAGTATTACTGGAAAGGGGATTCATAGGAGGCATCGTTGCTGCATTATATGGGAAAGGAATCCCTTTCGTTGCCACAGGTAAGCCATTTTCTATCCAAGTAGCGCCTTGATGTGTGAAAATAAACGGCTCGTAAAAATGGAAGGTGTAAATGATATTATTGTCCCGCAAAGTGCCCAAAGAATCTAAGTATTTGATGTCATTGAATTGCGTCCCGCCTACAATGAGTGTATGTGCAGGTGCAATGGTTCTGATAGACTGAATGATGCGATTGGCGGCTGTTTTCCATTCTGCTGAAGTTAATTCGTAGGGTTCATTATAGATTTCAAAAAATACCCGATTGGGGTTTGAAGTGGCATAACGAGCGGCAATGTTTTTCCAAATATTGGCAATTCTAACTGTCTCAGTCGCCAAGTTTTGACGATTCAATTCACCTTGATGATAGTCAATAATGATATTCATATCTAAATCATTCGTCCAGCGAATGAATGAATCAACGGCTGTAAAATACTGAGGGGTCAAGACAGTTGGATTTGTACTTGACGTTGAATACCAACCCGTAAACCAAACAGGCAAACGCAATGTTTTAATGCCCATTTGTTTCATTACTAACAATTCGTTTTTACGGTTTTGTAAGCTGTTTATATCAAAATAGCCTGCAAAATTGCGATCTGGGTCGCCCAACCAATATCTTTCAAGCCATGACAAAGCCATACCTTTCCCTAAGGTAGCAACGCGTTGAAACGGGACAGATTGTGATTGAAGAAGCGTTAAATGAAGACCGAAGACGATAAAGAATAGCGTTTTTTTCATTGAGTTTGTCGTTAAGATTATAAGTTAAGTAATGGTTAAGTGCTTTATTGTTTCGGTCAGAGTTTGAATACAACAGGTAAATTTCAAGATAAAATTTGGCGTTTTTGTTGATTTTTAAAGCAAGTTTTTCAATCGTTTAATAAATTACCTTTTTGGTGTACCTAAAGAATTTGATTAAAGTGTAACTGTCTAATCTATGAGGGTATCTGATAAAATTTATTCTTTTTTAATTTTAAAAATATTAATTTTGTAATTGTATTTAACCAAAATGAATACTGGAACCTCTTTTATTGAACAAAAACGAACATTAATGAAACTATTTTTACAACGTACACGCTTCTGTGTACTTTCTCTTTTCGTTTTATCTGCCCCTAAAATTATGGCATGCGGTTTCGATTTTGTCGGTTCATGTGCCACTGCCGTTCGTTTTACTGCGAACAATGTACCGAAAGATTATTTTGCCTCAACCTGCGCTTATGGCAACGCTTTGAGCTCAAATATAGGCACAAACCTAACAACGTTGCAACTCGCCACTGCCACGACTGTTTCGTGGGAAAGTTGTACCAATTTCCTACAAGAAAGTGCTGTTTTTTACCGCATTTACAATGATCCACTCAACAAAGGCGGCTTTTTGAAAAACGTTTTATCGCAGCAAAGTTTTGTCAACAATCCGCCTTATCGGACAAGGACGTATGGTGCAAATTTAAACATTGACTTACTCGCTGGTTTGTTACCCAACACCACATATACCATTGAACTCTACTATCAACTCGGTGTAGATTCTGATGGAAACGGAACGATTGACCTAACAAAAGTCAGTAATAACAATGGTTTATACTATGCCACAACCTTTCAAACGGGCAATATCAATGTCAATTTTGGCTTTCCAGTGACTATTTCAACTCAAAATGCCCTTTGTAATGGTGGGGCGAATGGCTCGGCTTTGGCAACCGCTTCTGGAGGTACAGCTCCCTATAATTTTGCTTGGTCAAATGGGGCAACAGGTGCAACGGTAACGGGTTTGCGTGCGGGTAATTATTCAGTAACTGCAACCGATATCACGAATGCAAAAGGCATTAAATCGTTTACAATTACAGAACCGTCGCCTATAAATGCGACTTTGACGACGACAAACCCTTCTTGCGGCGTGGTCAATGGAGCTATCTCTTCCTCTGTGAGCGGAGGCACATCGCCTTATTCTTATTCATGGAGTAACAATGCGACAACGGCTAATTTGTCAAGCCTTTCGGCAAATGCTTACAGCTTGACTGTTTCAGATTCTAAAGGCTGTACAGGCTCTGTTTCTGCGATTTTGACTGAAAATTGTGGCAATTCTGGCAGTTATTGCACTTCTGCGTCACAAGCCCCTTGGAGTGAATGGATTGCGCGGGTGCAACTCAATACGCTCGATAATGTAAGTGAAAAATCACGAGCAGACCGATACGTTTTGGGTTATTCCGATTGGAAAGACAAGGCGACGACGCTTGCACAAAGCGGAAACTACCCCCTCAGTATAACACCCGGTTTGAGTTGGTCGGGCGCGCAAACCAATTTGTATTTCCGTGTTTGGATTGATTTTAATAAAAACGGCATTTTCGACGATACCGAAAAGGTTTTTGAACGAAATGCGACCAGTCAAGCGGTTACAGCACCTATTTCTATACCTGCAACAGCTCTGCTTGGTACAACAACTATGCGGGTCAGTATGAAAAAAGATGCTTATCCAACGGCTTGCGAATCGTTTCCCGCGGGTGAGGTTGAGGATTATTCTATCATCATTACAAGCGGAGGTCCAGACCCTTGTTTGACTGATGTTACACCACCTGTTTTGTCTGCCTGTCCTCAAAAAATCACTTTAACAACATTAACAACGTGCGCCGTTGCAACATGGACAACCCCGACAGCAACAGATAATTGTACAGCGACCCCCTCAGTAACAAGCACCCAAAACAGTGGTTTTTGTTTTCCAATTGGTTCAACATCAGTGGTTTATACAGCTACTGATGCGCGGAATAATACGTCAACGTGCAGCTTTAATGTCGTTGTCACTTTAGACAATTGTGCAACAGATGCCTTACCGCCTGTTTTGTCTGCATGTCCTCAAAATATCAGTTTAACAACGACTACAACGTGTGCCGTAGCAACATGGACAGCCCCGACAGCGACAGATAATTGCACAGCGACCCCCTCAGTAACAAGCACCCAAAACAGTGGTTTTTGTTTTCCAATTGGTTCAACATCAGTGGTTTATACAGCTACTGATG
>JANMJN010000377.1:0-2036 GCA_031371355.1 Saprospiraceae bacterium | reverse complement strand
ATCAAAACTATAGCATACGCCAACGTCCTATTATCCAATCAACATAAAAATATTATTTTATTCTAAAAACATTTATTCTTGTATCTACAAAATAAAAACACCCAAAAGAACGTAAATTGTTAGAATCGGTCACACCCTATTCAAAATGTAAACAAACATCAATTAATAACAGGGCAAGCCCTACATAAACATACATCAAATGGGACAGTCACTTGTACAAAACTACGTACACCTCGTTTTCAGCACCAAACACCGTCAACCCTTCATCATCCCGTCAGTAGAAGATGAGCTATATGCCTATTTAGGCGGCACTTGCAATAAATTAGATTGTCAAGTCATCAAAGTTGGCGGTTACTTTGACCATGTACACATATTGTGTATGTTGTCCAAGAAAATAGCTTTGATGAAATTATTAGAAGAAATCAAATCACATTCTTCAAAATGGATAAAACCCAAACACTCAAGTCTCAATAATTTCTATTGGCAAGACGGATATGGCGCATTCTCTGTCAACCCAAAAGAGGTTGAAACGGTCATTCAATACATCACAAATCAAAAAGAACACCATACCAAAAGAACCTTTCAAGATGAATACCGCTTATTCCTTAAACAATACAATGTCAATTACGATGAACGCTACGTTTGGGATTGACACCTAATCCAATCATAAAGCCCTGAAAGGGCGTAATTCGTTAGCAATGGGTACCGCCCATTGATGCGTTAGCAATAATTTCCACCTATTGGTGCGTCAACAATGATTTCCATCCATTCGTGTGGCAACTGGTTTCCACCCATTGGTGGGAACATTGGTTTCCACCAATGGCTTTATACGTTATTGTGAAAATAAAAACAAACCCATTCTCAATTTCAATGGGCATTACCCATTGCTATCACATCACGCCCTTTCAGGGCTACAATATATACAAACATCAAAAAAAATATTTACATTTTTTTTATAAAATAAATACATCAAAATATTGTATTTATACAACAAACAACTTCATATTTACATCATAATATTAAACATCTAAAATGGCTAAAGAAAATACAACCATTTATAATCGCATCAGCCTTTTACGAGAAGACAAAGGTTGGAGTCGAAAAGAATTGGCAGACAAACTCGAAGTCAATTTCCAAACCATTGGGTATTTGGAACGAGGCGAGTACAATCCCAGTTTGGATTTAGCCTTTCGCATCAGTAGCTTATTTGGTTTGCCGATTGAAAAAATCTTTTCAAAAACACCTTTTAAATCTCTTTCTGAGGAATTGTTAAACAACTAAAATCATAGACACGTGGCAAGAAAAAGAGGTCTAATACTGAGGGGGTCGAAAAACAATTGATTTGAATTCAAAATCATCCAAAAAATACTACTTTTGGCTGTTTAAAAAATCAAAATCAAATCCATCAAAATGAAATTCATCAACACTTTTATTCTCGCTTTTACACTTTTCACATCTGTACATGCACAACTCACTATCGAGCAAATAATGGCTGACCCCAAAGAGTCTGTTGGCGCATTACCGTCCAATCCTTTTTGGTCAGAAGATGGTAAAACGCTTTATTTTAGTTGGAATCCCGACCATAACAAATCAGATTCGTTATATGCCATAACACTAACCGATAATAAACCTGTCAAGGTAAAACCAGAAGTTCGTCGTGCATTACCTGCGCAATCAGGTACATACAATAGAGCCCAAACAAAAAAGGTTTTTGCAAAAAATGGTGATATTTTCCTTCTTGATTGCACGTCAATGACGACTCGTACTTTAATGAGTACCCTTGAAATTGAAAGCAATCCTAAGTTTAATCAAAATGAAGATAAAGTCTTGTTTACAAAAAACAATAATCTGTACAGCATCCAAATCGCTACAGGTGAATTAGCACAATTGACCAATTTTCAAACAGGTTCCGCAAAGCCCGAGCCTAAATTATCAGAGCAAGAAAAGTGGTTAAAACAAGATCAATTATCGTTGTTTGACATACTTAAAGAACGCGCTGACAAGAAAAAAGAAGCCGAAAAAAACGCCAAAGCAGA
>JANMJN010000363.1:0-2079 GCA_031371355.1 Saprospiraceae bacterium | reverse complement strand
AAAAGAAAAGCCACTGGTTCGCTCGACACATTAGCCGAAAAATTTGGCGTCGGGCGCAGTACAATGTCTCGCTACATTGATGAATTTAAACAAGAATTTGACCCACCACTCGCCTATGACAGAGCTGGACACACCTATTATTATACAGAGCCGTTCGAGCTGAAAGTATGGGTGGAAATAAAAAGAAGCGATGGTGAGAAAAATTAATTAAAAAATTTGCTTCGTTCTCATTTTTTGAGAATAAGATTCTTCAACTTTGTGACGTTACCAAATCAAAAGAAGCGGTAACGGTCAGGTATAAAAATATTATTCGTTCACCAATATAAATAAACATGACCTATGCCACCTGAGACCTTAAACGCACTCGAAAATCCAAGCGCCGTCGAGTGTTAGACAAATGATTCGTTCATTTGTGTGCGGTATAAACCCACTTTATTCATTTAAAAATTCATTACAATAAAGAATTTCTCAACACCTCAAAGTGAAGAAATTGTTTTTTATGACATTTCTTGTGAGGGTTTATTTTTCACCATGCCTATATCTTTGGATTCTGTGTTAAGTAAGTTAAAAGCCAATATTCTATATTTTCTTTTTACATTAACAAACAGCTTTACGGCTGTATCGAAGCAATTAACAAGCTAATTGAAAATAGGAGAAGGATTCATAAATATTTGATTCCACGATATACTCAATTTTTCAACTATCTAAGATTATAGTGTGATTCGTTTTCAATAGAATAAAATTTGGCTTTTTTGGGATGACATAATACTAGGTTAGAAAACCATTTTTTAGTTAAAAAATAAAATGTTTTATACATTATTAACTGCCGTTCCGATGCACCAGCACGTGTACGGCAGTTCTTTTTTTGTGATTCATCTAAAAAAGTCTTGCAAACGTAGTGTTTGCAAGACTTTTACATAAAGAACTTCCTTCGGTTGTGTTATCCAACTACTGTTTTATAAACTTTACGCTGTATGGACGATGCTTATCAAATAAACTCAAAACATAAAGTCCTGTTTCAAGGTCTTCTATATTTATAGTAAACTTTGACCCCATGTCTTCTATGTATTGTTTATTCAAAACAATATGCCCTTGCGCATTCACAATCTTATAAACAGCTGATTTTACTGAGGGGGGTACCATAACCGTAATTTGGCTACTCGAAACGCTTGGATAAATCGTTAAATCATAAAAGGAGCGCTGCGGGTCCTGTCCCTGCGGAATAGTAGGCGGCGAATAAAGCAATTCATGCGCACCGATATCAAAATTGCTGCCCTGTGGTCGTGAGGTACCAAATCTATCCGTCGAAATACCTGATGATGTCATACTAACACCCCAATCAATGATAGAGGATGTTGAAGACAAAAGATAATCAGTTGTATCTGAAAACAAACTTTGTTTATTTGAGATAAAAAAACTGGGTGGTGACGTGTAAGGCGTATTTAAAATATAGTTTTTCGTACTGTCTATATGTTGTGCAGCAGCACCCAAAACTTGAAACCCCCAATATGGACCAATGATGACATTGTTTTTAACAATCGGCGTATAGTTTTTAGGATAAGAAACAAAAGTCTTTGAACCATTAGGATTGGTTACATAGTAATTCAAACCATAATCATACACTTTCAAACCGACATTGGTAATATTGGATAAAGTATTATTCGCCACCACTAAAGTCATATTGTTTTGAATACTATCTCGCGTATCTATAAACATACCATCACTTGTACCCACAATTAAATTATTGTAAATTTTGGTATTTTCAACAAAACCAATGGCAACAATAGCACCACATTTCACATTGCGAATCGTATTGTTGTAAAGGCTCCCACCAGAACCTGCACCTAACTGAATACCATTGCATTGTTGTGACACATTGGCTTGACCTGAACCATCAACATCATTGTTATAGACTTCTGCATCAGGTGAACAGCCGTATTGAATGGCTTCCCAACCAGTGTTTCTAACGATATTGTTATAAATCTTAAGCCCTAAAATGCGATGCGGATAAACGACGATATTTTGTCCAACACATGACCGTGTTAAACCTTGTTGCCAAAAAGAATTGCCGATGTACAA
>JANMJN010000354.1:0-7965 GCA_031371355.1 Saprospiraceae bacterium | reverse complement strand
GTTGCTGAAATGGTTTCGCCTACTTTTACGATGCCCGCAGACATTGCATTGACCAATATATCGTGGTTGTAACAATCATTAAAATAGACTTCACCACCAACTGTTGGCACGCCAAAACAGTTGCCATAATGTCCGATGCCTCCAACAACACCTTTCACCAAACGACGCATGTGTGGGCTTGACAAATCACCAAAACGGAGTGAATTAAGCGATGCAATTGGACGTGCACCCATTGTAAATATATCACGTTGAATACCACCCACACCTGTTGCAGCTCCTTGAAAAGGTTCAATCGCAGATGGATGATTGTGGCTCTCAATTTTGAAACAACAAGCCAAACCGTCACCAATATCAACCAAACCTGCGTTCTCTTCGCCGGCTCCGACAAGGAGACGTTTACCATCACGCGGCAATTTTTTCAGATAAGTTATCGAGTTTTTGTAGCTACAATGCTCCGACCACATGACGGAGAAGATGGAGAGTTCTGTAAAATTGGGTATTCTGCCCATGATTTCACAAATTTTGTCAAATTCTTCAGGCAACAAGCCCAAATTTTTAGCAGTTTCGACGTTTACGTTCAGTTCTGTCGCAGTCATTGGAAAGGATTGGATAATCAATTGTTAAAAAAATAAAACCTGTATGTTTTTTGAAACGTACAGGTTCAATTATCGCCGCAAAGTTATAAAAATGGTTAGAATACTGTGGGGTCTAAGGATTTAAAAAAGTAATTTTGCATCGTCAAATACTTCCCCTCTGTAAAATCAATGTTAAAACGATGCAAAAAGACACTTTCAAAACCATCGCTGTACCAACAATCGGTGAATTCAAAGACCGAGGTTCAAAATTTATTGCCTACACGATACCCCTCAGTACTGAATCCGATTTTCCTGTTTTTTTAGAAAAAATTAAGAAAGAACACCCCAAAGCGCGACATCATTGCTTTGCTTGGCGTATTGGTACAGACGGTAATCGCTATCGCGCTAACGATGATGGCGAGCCGAGTGGTACGGCTGGTCGTCCAATTTTAGGACAAATTGATTCTTTTGGTTTGACAAATGTAGGCGTTGTAGTGGTTCGATATTTCGGTGGCACGTTGCTAGGAACATCTGGATTAATAGCGGCTTATCGTGAAAGTACGGCAGAAGCGATTCGGCAGGCTATAATTGAAGACCGGATTGTAGAAAATATTTTTGATATTCGTTTCAGTTATGACAAAATGCCAGACGTAATGAACGTACTTAAACGGTTGTCTATCAATGTTTTGGAACAAAAATTTGATATGGATGGATGTATAACATTTAGCATTCGACAAAGCGAAGTGACCCAAAAATTATTAGAGATGAAAGCCGCCATTTTGAAAATCAGCCTTGAAGAAGCCTTGATAAAGGATTTTATTGAGGGGGTAGAAATTATAGCCCAATAAAATAAAATTCGTTATTATGCATTTATTCAAACAAAAACTTGTTTTTTAGGTGAATTTAGTTTAATTTTATAGGGAATTTCAGACAAACATAATTCTATGATAAGACATTTTAATTCATTCACTTTTAATAAAATAAGGAGGTAGTTATGAAGAAAAACTTTACTCTTTCTATGACTCTGCCTCTGCTGCTGCTTGCGAGCATTGCAACAGGACAAGCCGAACGAACATTCGTTAAATCGTTTAATTTACAAAGCAAACAAATTGTTATGCTCAACTTGGGTGAACATGTGACAATCCTACCTTGGGACTCGGAGTTATTGCGTATTCAAATGACTGTTACTTTAGAGACGACAAATGAAGCGACATTGAAAGCCTTTGCGGAAACAGGTCGGTACACATTGAAATCAGAAATAAAAGATGAAGCTTTTGTTATTTTCGCACCTTTGTTACAAAATATGATAAAAATTAATGGAAGTGTTGTTAAAGAACAAATAAACTACATTATTTACGTTCCAAAAGGCGTTACAGTATTGAAAAATGGCGACTCGAATAAAATTGTTGCCAAACTTGATCCATAAATTTTGATTTTTATAAACCGACTCCCTCAGTAATTATGTCCATTAGTGACTAACTGAGGGAATTTTTATGCCTTAGATGCGTAATTAAATTGTTTTATATTAAAACTAACACTTTTATATTACAGGGGATTGAACAAACCCTTAGACATTTTTAAATACGATAACAAACTTATTAATAAACAAACACTTATGTACATGATTAGAAAATTACTTTCTTTAGCAACCTTATTGCTGTTTTTAAACAGTATGAATGCACAAGTTGAAAAAACCTTTTTTCAGACTTATGACATTACGAATAGTGTTAGACGTATTTCCATTCAATCAACCGACAACTATGAATTTCGTCCTTGGAATGGTGTACAACTGATGATCGAAACCACTGCACGGCTCGACGGTGGCAACGTGGATTTATTGGGCATCCTCATCAAAGAAGGTCGCTACAATTTTAAATTTGAGCAAGGTGAAGATGCCATCGTCTTCAGTACAAAATTGTCAACTCGACCACAAATCAAACATCTAGGACAAATGTGCCGTGAGACGGTAAAAATGTACATCTATGTGCCAGAAGAGTTTGTAATTTTGAGCAAATCAGAGCTGGTACAGAAAGAAACGCTGGTCGCTAAAGGCAAATAAACAGTCAATAGTCAATAATTATTCTTATAAATCATTCAGAGTCAATTGTTTATCGGAATAATTAAAAAGTGATTATTGACATCTACTTACTTAGACTTCGCTACTGAAATCGTTTAATATCTACTTCCTTGTCGAGTGATTTTTCATTAAGTAAAAATGCGCAAAAATGTTCTGCCCAAAAAGGTACAAGCGAAGCACCTTTTGTACCAAAACCGTTGAATATGCCTAAGTGAGCATACTGTGGATGCACTCCCAAAAAGGGTCTGCGGTCTTTAACAGTCGGGCGAATGGCTGCGTGATGGTCAATAACCTCAAAAGGAATATTTAATGTTTTATTTAATTCATTGATTATCAACTCCTTATTTAATACGTCTGGTAAATCATTATCAAAAGTCCACTTATTGGTTGCTCCTACCCAATACAAATCTTTTTGCCCCACCTCTCCGAAAGGAGTTCTTTGGACAGTATCGAATAGCGGAACTAAAGCCATTTTGTTTTTAAAAATATGATTCAGATCCAAATTTGGAATACGAACTAATAGTGATTCCCCTTTATCTGGATTGAAAGGCAAGTAATTGAAATAAGGGTTTTTCATAGCATTTATGCCTTCACAAAAAACAATTTTCGTAGCTGTTATACCATTATATACTATATTTTCTTTTGAAATAGATAGATGAGACGTATCAAAATGTTCGGTTAATATTATTTGCTTTTTTTCAAAATAAAGTCGAAAGTGTTCAACAAGAGCAGGTAAATTTACTTGTGCCGCATTTTTCACTTTAGATAAGGCGTAAAATGGCTTGAATTTGCTTTCATCAAAGTCAGATACTGCGGGATCCGATTTGCCACAATAAGGTTGATAATCGGGGAATGAATTTCGAAGTAACCAATTATTTTCTTCTTCAATATTGCGTAAAGCTCTAAAAATCAAACGTTCATGCCATAATTTGACACCTAAAACCGTTTCGATTTCAAGATAAAGTGAACGTGCCGCAGGTAAAAAAGCATCAATACGCCATGATTTGACGAATCTCATACCTGTTATAGGATTGATAACGCCTGCAGCAATCTGCGAAGATGATTTTTTACCCCCCTCAGTATAATTGTCAATAACAACGACTTTTAACCCTTTTTTAAGCAATAAATAGGCTAAAACAGAACCCGCTAAACCTTGACCAACGATGATAAAATCTATTTGCTTCATATTTTTCGACAACGATTCTGAAAAGAATTTCTCACAATAAGAAAAACAAACACTTTGCTTGTATTATCGCAACAAAGTTACATCGCCTTTTTCTTCTATCACCGTTCCATCCTTTAATTGTACCTTTAAATAATAAACATAAATTCCGCTTTCGGCTTCTTTATTGTTAAATTTACCATCCCATCCAGTCGTTTCATTGTTAATTTGAACGGTATTGTCATTAAAAATAAGAATACCCCAACGATTGAACACTTTGAAATCCAATACTTTATCTACTTTTGAAGCATCGCCAAAGAACATAAAATAGTCATTGTTGCCGTCTTCATTTGGCGAAAAAGCGGTTGGAATAAATAAACCACAATCGCGAGTGACTTCGGCTTGAAGAACAGTTTGGCAATCATTTTTGTCTTTGACAATAACCCTATATTTTCCCACTTTGACATTTCGGAATAGATAATCCGATTGAAATTTTGTGCTGTCAATACTATAAGACATCGCACTACTACCTTTAGCTTTTACCAAAATGACACCTGTTGCACCATCGCATACTGAGGGGGTCGTTTTGATTTCTTCAATAAATGGAACAGGTTGATTTTGAACGGTAGCATTTTGTTTTATGATACAATTGAAAGAATCTCTAACAGAAACGATGAAAATGCCACTTCTTAAATTGAGGAATGAATCGCGGCGTGTAAAGTTGGAATCGAGACTAAACCACAAAGAACTGGCAGAACTGCTGGCTTTGACGATGATTTGTCCATCGTTTTTTTTACAACTTTCAGCTTGCATTTTGATATCGTCAATAGTAGGCGGTGAAATTTTTGAAACGGTCGCTTTCTGAGAAATAACACAATTTCCAGAGTCACGTATATATATGGTGTAGTTCCCGTTCCGAAGATTTGAAAATTGACGTGTTGAATTAAATAAAATACTGTCTAAACTAAATGCAACATTTTGCGCTGCCACTAAAATACTGCCATTGTCTTTAGCGCAAGTGCTTGGTTTTATAGTAACTGAATCAAATTTAGGCGGTGTCAGACGGTTGACGATGACAGTTTTTGAACTTATACATTTATTGGTATCTCTTACGAACACTTTATAGCTGCTGTCTCTTAAATTTGAAAAAATGGACGTTGAAACATATAAAATACTGTCAAGGCTGTATTGAATATTCGGCGTTTCACCACGTCCATAAATGGTTAGTTGACCATTGTTTTTGTTGCAATTTGCAGGCAAAATACGGACAGAATCAATGGATGGTTGCGATTTATTAGGAATTAAAATTGTCGTAGTATCAGTACAACCTATTGAGTCTCTAATAGTTAAGAGATAGGAGCCCGTTGCCAACGAATCAAATTTGGGTTGATTGCGCTTTGCTTGATTATCCAATTGATATGTCAGAAGCCCTGTTCCATTTTGGGCATTGATAATCAAACTACCATTGTTACGCCCGCATACTGAGGGGGTCGTTTGGGCTGCTACAATCATCGGTGGCGGCAAATTAGGAACTGTAAAACTCAAAGATACAGGGCAATTAGCTGCATCTGTAACGACAATATTGTGATTGCCAGAGTTCAAATTCTTAAAAATACTATCGGTCGTTGCCACTTGATTATCCAATTTGAACTGAAGAGGTCGCACACCTCCACTTGTTGATATGCGTGCCATACCATTCGCGTTGCTACAAGTAGCTGATGTTTTATAAATTGTATCAATACTCAAACGTGCAGGATTTGGTATCAGCGACAAATTATCATAATAACCATCATTGTCAGTTCCAGCCCGAAGGGTACTAATTAATCGAATCCGAATTTTACGTGTGCCTAAAGGTGCAAGTCGCATATCAGATAGCAGAAGCCATGCAGTTGTATTTATTTGATTTCCAGAATTATACGTATCCAAAGCAGTATTGTTGGTGTTTCGATATTCTACAATGATGCGGGATTGGTCTATTGGATTTTGTGGAAAAGAACGCACGTAGCCCGCAAAATTAAAACGTTGAAGCCCTGCGTCAATTTGGCATGAAAAATTTGAGACATCAATATCTTGCATCAACTCCGCATTGCGTGCTGAACCTGGATAGAAATAAAACTGTCCGCTTTGAGGTGTTACATCCGTATTATTAGGTCGCCATTCATTGCCTTGTGCTTCAATCCAGTTAGGGATTTTACCATTGACAGGTGGTAATTCACAATCCCCATTTTTGATGAGATTTTGAGAACATAGCGTTGAAAAAAAGGCTACTGAAAAGCCTATTGTGAGTAATGTTTGCTTTAACATCGGTATAGATTTAGATTCAAAAGTGTTGTTTTAGAAGTATCTTAAAGGAAATGTAAAAGTAGCATGTTTGGCGTATTTGTTATTCTGAAAAATGTCAATATAAAGTTAAAGGAGATTTTGCGGGTTTCAAAATTCCAAAACCATGAAAAAGGTAAGTTTGACAAAAAGTTATAGAACGATACAAAAACAGAAAAAATAAAAAGTTTTCCACAGAGTTTTGTAAATTCAATAAACGATTCTATCTTTGCGACGCGCCAGGCGACCAGCTCCTGCCGAACCTCCCCAGGGTGGAAACACAGCAAGGATAAGGTGGTTGAGCGGTGTGCTTGGCGCATTTTTTTTGTTTTTTAGTCAGCTTGTCGGTTAGCTGAAATGTCTAAGAAACGGAATAGAAACAACCGACACAATTACTGACCAATAAATTGTCTCGACAGATGAAATTTTTTATTGACACCGCCAATCTTGACCAAATACGCGAAGCCAAAGACCTCGGCATCCTCGACGGCGTAACGACCAACCCTTCCCTAATGGCGAAAGAAGGTATTACAGGAACTAACAACGTTCTTAAACACTACAAAGCCATTTGCGACATTGTCGAAGGTGATGTCAGCGCAGAAGTTATTTCAACTGATTTTAAAGGCATGATTGAAGAAGGACAACGTTTGGTTGACCTTGCGCCTAATATCGTTGTCAAAGTACCGATGATAAGAGACGGTGTTAAAGCGATTGCTTGGTTTACTGAGCATGAAATTTCAACCAATTGTACCTTGATTTTCAGTGCAGGTCAAGCGATCTTGGCTGCAAAAGCGGGTGCTACATACCTTTCGCCGTTTATAGGTCGTATAGATGATACAAGCTGGGACGGTATGGAATTGATCAAGCAAGTTGCCGAAATATACGGTATTCAAGGTTATGAAACGCAAATCTTAGCAGCGAGTATCCGTTCTCCTTTACACATTGTACAAGCAGCTCAATCTGGTGCAGATGTTGTAACTTGCCCATTGTCAGCAATTTTAGGTTTGTTGCAACATCCTTTAACGGACAGTGGTTTGCAACAATTCCTTGCCGACCATGAAAAGGCAAAAGCAATTGCTAATTGAGATAGTATGAAGACAAGACGTTAAGATATTTAGATTTATAGATAAAAATGTCAAAATCTGAATATCTTAACGTCTTAGTTCTAAATATCTTAACTTGACTATCCAATGAAAGAACCACAATCCTTTGCGAAGCATATCGCCATTGCAGGAAACATCGGCGCAGGAAAAACGACGCTGACTACGCAACTCGCCAAACATTTTAACTGGGAGCCTCACTTTGAAGATGTTGAGGATAATCCTTACCTTGCTGATTTCTACCATGATATGCACAGGTGGTCTTTCAATTTACAAGTCTTTTTTTTGAATAGTCGTTACCGTCAGATTCTTGGCATCCAAAATGGCAATAAAACCATTATTCAAGATAGAACGATTTATGAAGATGCACATATCTTCGCGCCCAACCTACACGAAATGGGTTTGATGTCGAAACGTGATTTCGAAAATTATTTTACCCTTTTCGAACTGATGTTGGAACAAGTCTCTCCGCCTGATTTACTTATCTATTTGAAAGCGAGCATTCCAACCCTTGTTGGTCACATTCAGCAACGAGGACGCGACTACGAAGGCTCTATTTCGCTTGATTACCTAAAAAAACTCAATGAGCGTTACGATTCTTGGATTTCAACTTACTGTGAAGGTAAGTTATTGGTTATCAATGCCGATGAAATAGATTTTTTCAACCGACCCGAAGATTTAGGTGAAGTCATCAATAAAGTGCAAGCGGAACTTCATGGTCTATTCTGATTG
>JANMJN010000613.1:0-1783 GCA_031371355.1 Saprospiraceae bacterium | reverse complement strand
TTATAGAATCTGAAAAATGAGCAAAATCTTGCGCACTTTATACCACATTTTCATCAAAAATCGCTTCATACGTTGGACTTGGATGCTGGCTATAGTCCTTTTTGGGGTTCGTTTTGCCACTGAACGTGGTTTGGCATGGAAAAAGACACCCCTCAGTAAAACCGTCGTTTCGATACCTGCTGCTTCGGTTTCTGCCTTCACAATAAGGCAAAGCGAAGATGACGAAATGACTTTTACACTTGCTGATTCGGGTTGGCTGGTCGTTAAAAACAATATCAC
Organism: Saprospiraceae bacterium; assembly: GCA_031371355.1. Classification (GTDB taxonomy): domain Bacteria; phylum Bacteroidota; class Bacteroidia; order Chitinophagales; family Saprospiraceae; genus JAAFJT01. Next base: position 1,504 of record JANMJN010000613.1, on the reverse strand, counting down.
TTTGCGCTTGCCCACTGATTCAGTACAGCCGTTTTTAGCTGTTTTTGAAAAAATGGATGCTATTAATGTTAATGTGCTGAACAGTGAAGAGTTTAAACGCCTCAATGCAACAAAACATTCAGATATAAACATCACGCAAACTAATAACACAAACCATTCATTTTCAGTCTTTTACAATGAACGCGACTCGTTTTCAAACGACCTTGTTACGTATATAAAGTTGCCGAAGGAAAATGCTTTACAAGGCATAAAAGGCGATTTGCTGTCTGTATTCAATAAAAATTTTGACGATTATAGGGACAAAACGCTCTTGAGTATCCCTAAAGACAGCCTTCTTGTTTTGACATTTATATCTCCTATTGACACTTTTTCCTTAGTTCGGCGCAATAATATGTGGATTTCTAAAAACATTCAATACCGTCTTTTGCAAAATGAATTTCAACAATATCTCCAAAGCCTTTATTTACTGAGGGGGGTAAAATTCTTCGATGACAACCGTGATATTTTGACTTCACCAAAAATTCAGAATCAACTTGTTGTTTATTTACCATCTGATACAATAGTTTTGACTAATTATAAGTTAGAAAAAGGTAATATTTTGCACTCTACTCAAAACAAAGAGGCGTATTTTAGGTTTGATTCAACAACCGATATATTCCCCAGTATTTCCAACTTCTTAATTTTAAAATAACACTGAATTTTTATTCAATACCCGATGACGCTTTACATTATTCGACATGGCGAAACAGAATTCAACCGCAAAGGCATCGTACAGGGCAGTGGCGTGGATTCTGAACTCAACAACATAGGGCACAGTCAAGCTCGTTTGTTCTACCAATATTACAAAAATGTGTCTTTTGATTACATCATCACATCCAATTTGCAGCGAACCCACCAAACGGTACATCCGTTTTTAAAACGCGGGACGCATCGAGAATGGATAAAAATGCCTGAACTCAATGAGATTTCATGGGGCATCCATGAGGGACAAAAGAGTAACATGTATGCACATGACAATTACAAAAAAATCATGAATGATTGGGAATCAGGTGTTTATGATTCAAAAATCGAAGAAGGTGAGTCCGCTGCCGAATTGCATCTGCGTGTCAGTCAAGCCGTTGATTTTCTTAAAAACAATGCCTATCAAGGTAAAAATATTCTGCTATGTACACATGGACGAACGTTGTTGTGTTTGCTGACCATTCTCAATGAGCACCCCCTCAGTAAAATGAGCCAATACAAACATCAAAATACGGGTCTTTACAAAGTGCATTATATTGGTGATGAATTCCTATTTGAATTGGAAAATGATGTGCGGCATTTGAAATTTGAACATGATTTTGACCACTGAGGGCACTGATTTTTTTGTTCCTTGCAGGATGACAAACAAAAAAATCAGTGTCATCAGTGGTCAAAAAAAAAGTCGTTTTGTAACCTACTAAGTAACGTGTAAAAAACAACGTCACCTTTTGTCATTCTGAACGCAGTGAAAGAATCTTTATAA
>JANMJN010000331.1:0-1631 GCA_031371355.1 Saprospiraceae bacterium | reverse complement strand
AGTTGTGTTTACCCAGGCTTCATCAGGAGCGGATGCCCTCCAGTCTAAAAGCCCCTGTGCACCTGGACCTGCGGGATTACGCATCTTTTTGCTCTTACCAGAAACAATATCGTTTATAACATCTGCAACCACAGATGGAGGTATATGCATTTCAATTGCAGCGGCAAAGAAGGCAAAAAACCTTTTAATATTTGGATAGTTGGTATTGGCAGAGATTTCGTTGGCTTTTTTAAAAATAGGCGTTTCAATAACGCCATGTTCTGTCTCAATTAACCCCGCCCGCGCATTCGATTGAGGGTCAAGGTGTTGTAAAGTAAATGTCATAAAACTTTTTTTAAATGGATAATGGATAATAGATAGTGGATAATAAACAACAGTTCATTATCCACTATCTATTATCCATTATCCATTAGAATTTATTTATTCAATTCCGCTAAGCTGATGGTACGGCGTTCGTTAATATAGTTTGTCGGTTCAAAAGAAATGGCACCTGCATTTTCAGCGATAATGTAAAACTCAATAGCAGTGAATTTTCCTTCTGGATTGACAACCGTACCAAATACTTTGTCGCCCGCTTCGCCATCGTGGTTTTTACCGTCGTCAAACATCTGTTGCTCGATGAAATTGTCCAAAGACCCAACAGGGCGAAACATCAAGCGCACACGACGCGGGAAATTATCCACTTTGGCTTTGACATGAAACTCACCCACCGATTTAGTCGTAAATTTTTGACGATTCGTGAAATTAATCGCTGACACTTGAGGTGGAATATTCAGCAAATCGGGGTATTTTTTTAGGAATTTAGCCCTTTTCGACATCAATTCAACGATGCCCGGAATTTTAGTCACTTTGCCAACGGTTTCCATGAGACTGCGTTGGAAATCAGCCAATTCATATGGTTTTTCTTGCGAATTGATATAGTACGCTGTTATCAATGCCTGCAAAGCAGTTGCTTTGGTTTGGTAAGCATTGTTTTCAAACCAATCAACGAGAATTTGGCGAACGTGCGCAAAGTAAATTTTGCGATTGTCTGGATTTTTTAACAATTGAGCAATGACAGGTCTCGATGTATTATCGGCATGAAGCAAAGGGTCAAGGGCAACCAAACCGTCCAAATCAAGGTCGCTCATGCCATTTGTATTTTTGAAACTGCCAAAAGCAAGGTTCAACTCCGTCGGTACAAAATTGAATTGCCCCGCCGCATCTCGTATCAAATAGTAATTGCCGCTATACTGCCCCGTGTAACTGTTTAAGTTCACAATGACGTTGTTAAACGCCAAAAACCATAAAGTCCGGTCAATATTTAAGATTTTATCCACATTTTGCGGTTCGTTATTCAATATTCGAGTCAATTCGATAAGGTCATCCCAACCTTCTTTAGAGAGCATATCAAAGTTATGCAGATAACATTTTGCATTTTTTTCATATTTCAATGCGCCAAAATTGGTGTGGTCACAGTCATCTTGAACCGCTGTGCGAGTATCTGGAACGCAACGAAAAGCAGGCAAAACGCCCCCCTCCCGATTGTCTCGGGATGTACCATCAGTACCTGCAAAGTTTTTTTGTATAAACGTCTCATCCACCGCTTCGATGTTGACATAAACGCCTTTATTGACGCTGTTCACAGTCAA
>JANMJN010000308.1:0-4142 GCA_031371355.1 Saprospiraceae bacterium | reverse complement strand
TAGCCTTTTATACGCTTGTACCGCATTGTGCCGCTTGTTAATAGACTTAGCGAAGGCGGGTGGATCAACTATCATTACATCAAAAATGCGTTCATTTTCCTTCAAAAAAGCCAAAACATCTACGGCAGCTGCTGTGTGTTCCCCTTCAAATGGACGATTGATTTCGACATTTTTTAATGTCAAATCAATGGCTTTGGGAGAAATATCAATGGAATGAACCGATTTTGCCCCTGCTTTCAAGGCATAAACGGAAAAACCACCAGAATAACAAAAAGCATTCAAAACAGATTTGTCTTTTGCATAACGGCTCAGCAAAGCCCGATTGTCTCTTTGGTCAAGGAAAAAACCTGTTTTTTGACCTGTAATCCAATCAACTGCAAAGGCATTGTCATTTTCAAAAACAGTCAAAGGGACTTCGGCTTCGCCAAATAGATAATCGTTTTTTATGTTGTTTTGGGCAATATACTGGGGGGGTAAAGTTTCTGCACTTTTATCATAAATGGCTGTCAATTTTGTGCCAAATACTTTTTGAAGACCACTTTTAATCGCTTCAACTTGAAGGTGCATACCTATTGAATGGCATTGCACAACGGCAACAGAGCCATAAATATCTACAATTAACCCAGGCAAACCATCGCCTTCGGCATGGATGAGACGGTAGCAATTCGTTGATTTTGAATCAGTTAGTTCTAATTTTTGGCGATATTGATAAGCGTTTTCTAATTTTTTAAACCAAAAATTGGCATCAATTATAGTTGGCACAAAACTCAATACACGGACGACGATTGACCCATCGTTGTAATAACCAATTGCTAACCATTGTTTTTTTGAATCATAGATTTCAACCAAATCGCCATCTTCAAGTACCCCTTCAGTATGGGCAACTGCACCACTAAAAATCCAAGGATGTTGCCGTCTAACCGCTTCGTCTCTCCCTTTTTTAAGAAATATTTTTTTCATAAATAAATACGTTTTCCGAAAAGTAAACTGCCAATGCGTACCATTGTTGATCCTTCTTCTACAGCCATTTTATAGTCATCGCTCATGCCCATTGAGATTTCTGTAAATAATTGACTGTCAGCAAAATATGTGTTTTTTATATTCTCAAAAATTTGTTTTAAATGTTGGAATTCACGTCTAACTTGTGCTTTGTCATCTGTAAAAGTAGCCATACCCATCACGCCACATATTTCTACGTGTGTTAATGTGGCATTCGATAATTCTTCAGCTAATGTTTTTACCGCCTCAGTAACAAAGCCAAATTTTGACTCTTCTTCAGCAATATGAAACTGCAAAAAGACTTTAATGATACGGTTATTTTTTAAAGCTTGTTTGTTGATTTCATGCAGTAGTTTGAGTGAATCAACAGCGTGAATCATGGTTACAAAAGGTGCGATATATTTAACTTTATTCGACTGCAAATGTCCGATGAAATGCCAATCAATGTCTTTTGGTAAAGTGGCTTGTTTGTCTACCAATTCTTGAACATAATTTTCGCCAAAGGCACGTTGTCCTTGATTATAGAGTTCAAGAATCGCGTTATTCGGTTTGGTTTTTGAAACCGCAATTAGTTTAGTATATGATTCTTTTAATTCAGATAAAATTTGTTCAAGCATATTTTTAGGCTTTAAAATTAGAATTTACTGAGGGGTGTAAAAGTAAAAAAAAATCCGTCTTGCAGAAAGCCAGACGGATGTATTTTTATACTTAAAATATTGATAATCAATCTTTCATGTAAGGATAATCGGTTTGTACATAATTGTCTTCGTACAAATCAGCGGCATCAGGATAAGGTGATGCTTTCGCAAAATCAACGGCTGCTTGCATTTCTACTTCGGCAGCGTCTTCAATGGTTTGAATATCAGATTCTGGAATGCCTATATCAAGCATTTTAGCGCGTGTTGTTTTCAATGGGTCAATAGATTTATAATGAGCCACTTCAGCGCGTCCTTTTTCATCTTTACGATATTTTTCAGGGTCACTCACGGAGTGACCTTTATAGCGATAGGTCTTAATTTCTAAGAAATAAGGACCATTTCCTGCCCGAATGTGCGCAGCTGCTCTTGTAAATGCTTCGTGAACAGCTTCTGGGTTCATACCGTCAACGATTTCGGCTGGCATATCGAATGCTTCAGCAACGGTGCTGATATCGCGTACATTTGATGTCCGTTCCACAGATGTGCCCATGGCATAGCCATTGTTTTCGCACACATATATGACGGGTAATTTCCATGTCATAGCCATATTGCCTGCCTCATAGAGGATTCCTTGACGTGCTGCACCGTCACCGAACATGGTAACGCAAAGCAAATCCGTTCCTTTATATTTTTCAGCAAATGCAATGCCTGTACCAATGCCAATCTGTGCACCGACGATGCCGTTGCCACCAAAATATTTGTTTTGAGCATAGAAAAAGTGCATTGAACCGCCTTTTCCTTTTACAATGCCTGTTGAACGACCAAACAACTCCGCCATTGCTTCACGGCTTGGAATGCCTTTCATGAGACCGATACCATGTTGACGATAGGCTGTAACGACACCGTCCATAGGTTTTAAAGCGGATTTCATACCTGCGGCAATGGCTTCCTGACCGATATAAACGTGACAAAAACCGCGCACAAACTCGCCGTAAAACTCTAATACACGCTCCTCAAAGCGGCGAATCCGATACATCAATGTGTACCATTCCTTATAAGTGTCTGCACTATACTGTGGGGCACTTTTAGTAGGTTTAGCACCTGATTTAGTTGTTTTTTTGACTGTTAATACTTCCATAATTATCCTTGAATTATATGTTTTGGCGAATATTCGCCTAAGAAATTGGTTGGCAAAATAAAGGTAATAAAGGCTGTTGAGACAGCCAATATTTCAAGCGTAAAGATAGTGAAGTCTTTAATTAAGCCATGTATTATTTTCTAAAAAAGCAAAAAGACTGTTCTTTGAATAGTATGAAATGGAATTAAAGATTCGATTTCTACAATAAAAAGAACAGTCTCTTTCAGTTTTTGTTTTTAGAAAATTTACCTCATGCGGCTTGGGTGGGTTTCATTTTTAGCTGTGAATGCGAATACACAAGCGACTAGGATCAAAATTACGAGAATCATCATGGATTATACAGGTTTTAGATTAGGAAATACGGTTCAAGGAATACAATTGGTTGAAATATTATTGACAAATATGAATAATTAAAAACTAATAAGCAAATATTTTAGAAAAGTTTAACTAAATTAACTATATGCTTTTACATATACGTCAAATTTAGGTGTTTGGATTTTTATTGTGAATGAATACTCAAAAAAAAAATGCCTTTGGTATTCGTTCTAAAAACGTACCAAAGGCATTTTTTTTTACACAATAGAAAGGTGTGTTTAAGAATACAAATCAATTTATTGCATCTGGAATTCAAAATTTGACACCCCTCAGTATTTTTAACCATGTGCGGCTTTGAAACGACGATTTACTTCGTCCCAATTAACGACATTGAAAAATGCGCCCACATAATCAGCCCGACGGTTTTGGTAATGCAGGTAGTATGCGTGTTCCCAAACATCAATACCCAAAACGGGTGTACCTTTTTTGTCTGCGATATCCATAAGTGGATTGTCTTGGTTTGGTGTCGAACTTACGATGAGTTTTTTGTTAGCATCAACACACAACCATGCCCAACCAGAACCAAAACGAGTCATAGCAGCTTGAGAAAACTCTTTTTTGAAGTTTTCAAAACTACCAAATGTGCTGTTGATGGCAGCAGCAACGTCTCCTGTGGGCGTACCACCTGCGTTTGGAGACATAATTTGCCAAAACATGGAGTGATTCCAGTGACCGCCGCCATTGTTACGGATAGCTACTGGATATTTAGAAATATTAGCGATGAGTTCTTCAAGGCTCTTGCCTTGTGCATTGGCGTCGGCTGCAACCGCGTTATTTAGGTTTGTGACATAAGCAGCGTGGTGCTTGTCATGGTGTATTTCCATAGTTTTAGCGTCAACGTGCGGTTCAAGTGCGGCTGGCGCATAAGTGAGTGCGGGAAGTTCGAATGTCATAATAGTTTTATTATTTTTGTTATTAGATAATGAATTTTCAGAAGCCTTTTTGGCAACCACAGGGGTGCAACCAATAACAGCTGCGCTGGCGGGTGCGAT
>JANMJN010000288.1:0-6663 GCA_031371355.1 Saprospiraceae bacterium | reverse complement strand
GGGCAACCAATTGACTTTAGAAAAGTAGAAATTTTGAATTTGGAAGGATGTATGAATCCTAAGTCAAAAAAGTATAAACGGTATTTTGTTAAGTCCGATCCTGCTAAATGTGAGTAAATCATTCAATAAATAATTCTTTGCTATGCTTTACATGATTGTAGAACATTATAAAAACCAGGATGCTCTGCCTATATATCGCCGATTTCAAGCAGAAGGACGCTTGGCACCCGAAGGCTTGACATATATATCCAGTTGGGTAGATGATACATTGCAGCATTGTTTTCAAATCATGGAAACTGAAGATAAGTCATTGATAGACAAATGGATAGCCAATTGGGCGGATATTGTTGACTTTGAAATATTTCCAGTGATCAGCTCAAAAGAAGTGATGGATAGGATAAGAGGGCTGCTTTGATTTTTTTCATGAAAAAGTATAAAAGTCTCAAAAATACTGAGGGGGGTAATTTATAAAACAATAAGCCTAATATTTCTACTCATCACATAGAAAACATGAGGTTTTATTCTAAAAACACTATGTTTTCTATGTGAAGCATCCTATCTAACTATGTGTTTAAAAAAAAGGCTTTTAAAATTGATATACCAAAGCATTACAATGCATACCCGCGCCAACGGAAGCCATCACGACCTTTTGTCCTTTTTGAATGGCAAAGTCATCCAATTCATTTTTCAAAACCAAATCCAACATTGTTGGTATCGTGGCAACGGATGTATTACCTAAAAACTGAACAGTGCTCGGCACTTTTCCTTCAAAGAAAGAATATTCTTTTCCATATAAACGTCCTAAGTTCTTAGCAATCGCTTCTAACATTTTAGCATTGGCTTGATGAAAAAGAAACAAATCAATGTCATCAATAGACAAATTTGCTTTAGTCAAAGCTTTTTCTATGACTTTTGGCAGCCATTGCGTGGCATATTTATAGACGTCTCTGCCATTCATGTGGAAATAACAATTGCCTGCGACCTCTGTGGCATTGTTAGATTTATCTAAAAAAATGCTCTTTATATCCTCTTGAGCATGTGAAAAAGTAGCGTAAGAGAGGACACCACCCGTCGTTTTATCGCTTTTGGTCACAAAAAATGCACCACAACCAACTGCCAATATCATCGAATCCAAGTCATGAGGGTCGAGTAGGCGAGAAGCGACTTCCAGACCAACCACCAAAACAGTCTCCGCTTCACCGCAAGCAATGGATTGGTGTGCTTGAATCATCGCCTGCACCCATCCTGGACATCCAAATAAAATATCGTAGGCGAAACATTCATGATTGGTGCATTCGATGGCATGTTTTAAACAGGCTGCCAAATTGGGAACTGGATGAAATGACTTTTCGCCGACCAACATGTTTCCTGCATTGTGTGCAACGATAATCCCCGACAAATCAGAAGCTGATAAACCTGCATTTTTGAGGGTTTTTAAAGCCGTTTCAGTCATCAAAGGGATGGAATCTTGATCGAAAGGAATATAACGACGTTCAGTGATACCAGTTATGGCTTCTAACTTTTCGATAATATCGGCTGTGTTTTTCTCATTTTTTACTCCTTTCGCATCATAAAAAACATGATTCAAAAAGTGCGCATTTTTTATGACCAAGGCGGGCAATGTAGTTCCTGTACCAATGATTTGAGTCGTCATTTTTGTAAAAATCTGAATAGTTGTAAAAATCTGAATTGAATCGTGAAGATACTCAATCAGATGGATATTTTATACAATAGACGACTGTAAATACTTCAAAATCAAGCAAAAGGATAGTAAAAGTCCGTAAAATCGGCTTTTTACTGAGGGGGGTGATTTAGGATTAATAATGATTTCCTATTAAAATAATATTCTACGCAAAGCGCAACAACTAACCCAATGGCAGAACCAAACAGGGCATCTTGCGGAAAATGTTGCGCCAAATAAATCCTCGATAAACCGACTAAAAAAGCGGTAAGAAACAAGCCGATTTGAACACTTCTGAATTCAGAAAATTGAAAAGCCAATAATCCCCACAAAGCAAACGCACTTGCCGTATGTCCAGATGGAAAACTCGTCGCCCCTTTGTGCATTTCAACGCCTTCAACGAAGTTAAAGGCGTTGTCAATACCCATTTTTTCTAAAATATTGGCAGGACGTGGATACTCAAATGTTTGCTTTAAAATGAAGGTGACGACGAGGATAATAAGCCCAGTGGCAGCAATTTTAAGCGTTTTTTGCTTGTCTTTCTGATAGAAATAGAAAAAAAAAGCCACAAAAAAGTATGGATATGCCTCACCTAAAAGTGTCCAATATGAAAAAAAAGAATCGCCTAATGATGTTCGATGTGCGCTAAAATACAGCGTCGTTTCCAACATCGGTTTATTCAATTCATTGAAAAATACGATAAAGAAAGTGATGATATACAAACCAAAAAATAGGCTATTTTTTTCTATAATTTTTAACATATTGCTGTTTTAGGAACAGACATACCAAATCATAAAGTTTTAGCATGTCAATGCTCGTTCTCATGCTTTTAATTTTGCAAATCGTTTTTTAAAATTCAACAATTCAATAATTTTCTTACCATATTTATCGAACACTGCTGGCGAAAGTTTATAATCATTGACCGCTCTAAACGTTAAAACAATGGCTATTGGAATCAAAATAACAAGAGGCACCCACGCCGCAGTCACAGGAGAAATCGAGCCAGCATCTTTCAAATTTTTACCATAAATCATTGAAATCATGAAGACCATAAAAAAGACGATGGCAACCAAAATGGGATAGCCAAACCCACCTTTTTGAACAATCGCACCCATAGGCGCACCAATGAATAGAAAAATAAAGCACACAAGCGCATAAGTAAACTTCAAATTAAATTCGTACACGTATTTGTCGCGTGATTCATCAACCAATTTTGTTTGCCGAAGGGTACTTTCTATTTGAGTCTTAACGTTTTGTGCTTGTGATTCTGCACGCGATAAATAGTTTTCTTTTTCGTATCTCGGTAAGCCTGTATCGGTCAAAACGGCGTAATAATTAGGCTTTAAATATTTATTGTTAAAAGTATCTTTTTTGGGAATTGCCAATGCTTTACCGTTATAAGGCGTTCCGACTAAAGCTGTCTTATTGAAAGAGTCCAAAGTCGCTTGTCCTTTCGTCTTTGTTTCAGTCGCTTTTACCTTCATTTTTTCATTCAATACTGAGGGGGATGTTTGTTGACTGGCATTAATATTTTGGACAATAGCTGTATCCGTTCTGACAACTGCTTGTAATTTTTGTCGCCAAGGTGTAAAATTGGTCTGGATGCCTCTAAATAAATCCTTCTCGTAAGTATTACCGACCCGCTGAATGGAATCCATGGCATTGAAAAGTTCCCGACTGGACAACATTTTTTGGTTGTTTTTAAACAACCCCTCATCCGTTTTGCGCCTATCAAATTCAGATAAATCAAAATATTTCTGCCATGATTTAAACTTGACACGGACAAAAGGGTAATTCTTTGCATTGCTGTTATTTTGCCCTGTTGTCTCTTGGTATTGGATACCATCATAGAGATTCATGACTATAAACTGCTTATCCTTTGTTGTCATCATTTCACCCGTTTTCGCAGAAGTTTGGTTTACGAGGTTCGCATTAAAGTTTTTATTGCCATAAATCAAGACATTTTCGATGCTTGTGCCATCCGTTCCTTTTTTACCAATACGCAGTGTATATTCTTGGAATTCGTCGTTGAAAACACCTGCTTGGAAAGAAACGGTCGGTTTTGACTTCCGAATATCATAAAAGCGTGAATAAAACTTCAAATTTGCCCAAGGAATGAGGACTTCGGATGTAAAAAATGAAAAAACCGTTATCAAACTAACTGCCACCATCAGTGGGCGCATGACGCGAAACAAGGAAACACCAGCCGATTTAAAACTTGATAATTCATACCGTTCTGCCAAATTGCCCATGACCATGACCGTGGAAATCAAAACGCCAATCGGTAAGGCTTGTGGCACGAGTACGATTGTTAAATAGAAAAGGAGCTCCATTAACTCTAAAATACCTAAACCTTTGCCCATCATCTCATCAATATACAGCCATAAAAAGTGCATCATCAGCACGAACAAAGCGATACCGAATGAGACAAAAAAAGGCGGGATGAATGATTTGACTAAGTACTTATCGAGAATTTTTATCATTTCAAATCTTTAAAAGTTGGGCGAAATTAAGCGAATTTTAAACGTTTCAAAATAAGTTTTGTGATTGAATAACAGATTTACGAAATCTTAAAGATTTCGTAAATCTCTTGCTAACCTCTTGCTAACCTCTTGCTAACCTAACATTTCTTCTAAAAACCGTTTATCCACACCGCTTTCTATGACATGATTCTGTGAAAACCATTGCGGATAAAAACTTTTCCGTTTCAAATAAACATCTTGAATAAAATCCGCTTGTTGTTCTGCATTCAAATCAAAAAATGAACCGCGATGCCACGCCTCAGTATAAGTGTAGTTATAACCCGCCGCTGTCCGTTGTGCGGCTAAGGCAGCCGCAATATAGCCCGCGCCAAATTGCTGATATTGCCAAATATGTGTTAATTCATGTATAAAAACATCAGCCTGAACGGGTCGCCAAGAGTTGATCGTATTAAAAGTAACATACGCATGAGCCATACCTCGCCGAACGGGTACGGAACGTTTGTCGTGCATAACTAATTCAAAATCAATGGAATTGCCAAATATTTCACGACCTCTTTGTATTTCGATAGCTGTCAAAAGACGTGAATTAGGTGAAAAAAGGTTGGTCAATATTTCAAAAATATCAAAGAAAAAAAACAAATCAGCCAATAGGAGAACCAAAATTTGCCTTTTTACTGAGGGGGTATAAATTTTATAAAAACGATGATTATTGAACGTCAAAAGCCGTCCAACACGACGAGGTGTTTGCTTGAAAATGAATAGAATACGTCGAAATAACCAGCGTATTTTCATTAGATAGAAGATTTTATTTAAAACGAATCGCTTTAACAGGTGAAATAGACAAAACCATAAATGTCGGCAATATCAAAAACAAGGTCGTAATGATGAGCGTCCCGATATTTAAGACCAAAATTGTCCAGAAATCGAACTGAATAGGGGCGTAGCTGAGGTAATAATCCACTTCCGAAAGGTGTATGAATTTGAATTTTTGTTCCAACCAACACAATCCAAGTCCAATCGCATTACCAACAGCCAAACCGATAACGATGATGATAGCGCCATAGTAAAGGAATATTCTCTGAATCCTTCCATTTGTTGTACCGAGCGATTTGAGCGTGCCTATCATATTCGTTCTTTCCAGGATCAAAATGAGCAAAGCAGTGACCATATTGATGATGGAAACGACGAGCATGAGTATCAAAATTACTTGCTCATTGACATCTTGTAGGTCGAGCCAATCAAAAATGGCTGGTTCTTCTTGGCGAATCGTTTGAGAAGTTAAATCATTGCTAATCAAATCATTGTAAACGTATTCGTTGATGCTTTTTAAGTCTTTCAAATCGTCGGTAAACAATTCAAAACCTGCTATTTGATTTTTTGACCAACCCAAAAGGTTCTGAATATGGGCAATATCCACAAGTGCAAATTTTTTGTCATATTCCTCCAAACCTGTTTTATAAATGCCACAAACTTGAAAAAGCCGTTGCTCTTGTACATTGTTTTGGACAAAATGTACAATGAATTTTGAACCTGTTTTGATATTCAAACGGTTTGCCGTTGATTGCGAAATCAAAATGTCGTGGCAGGAATCCGTTTCACAAATATTGATTTTTCGCCCTTCAACAAGGTTTTTTTCCACAAAAGACCAATCGAAATCCGACCCAATACCTTTCAAGACAATGCCTTCAAAATTGTCTTTTGTTTTGATGATACCCGCTTTGGTCGCATAAACTTGGACATGATGCACCCCACCTTTAGTTATCGTATTTCCTTTCAGCCTATCCCAAAAATCGGGTTCAACAAGCGGAACATGGGTTAAATTCCGCAATTTTGACAAAAAAGGTTGATCGGCTAAAATTGGAATAGGTTCATAAGTCGTCGTCTGTTGTACCGACGTAATGTGGATATGACCCCAAAAACCGAACATTTTGGCACTGATTTCAGACTTAAACCCCTTTATGAGCGAGGTTGCAATAATCATCACAGCGATGCTCAAAGCCACTGCAACAATCGCAATGCGTATAATAAGGCGTGCAAAAGATTTCTGACCACTTGCCGCTACTCTTTGTGCTATAAAAAATGGAAAATTCAAATCGTTATTGTTTTAGCTGCAAACTTATCAAAAAGCCCTTAGATACTAAGGTCGTGCTTGGGTATTTCGTTGAAAAAGTTTAAATTCATTTAAAAAACCTATTTTTGCGGCTCTAAAAACGCCTTTTTACTGATGGCACATCCCGAGATAATCGGGAGGGGGTGTTTTTTTATGAAATTAAAAATCATAAAACATTGACAATGAATTTTTTAGAAGAATTGACTTGGCGTGGTATGTTGCATGACGTAACACCAGGCGTAGAAGAAGCCTTGAAAAAAGAAGGTGTTGTGGGATATATTGGTTTCGACCCCACGGCGCCAGGTATGACGATTGGCAATTATGTACAAATTATGTTGCTGAAATTTTGGCAATTATCAGGTCATAAACCCATTGTACTTTTTGGTGGT
>JANMJN010000265.1:0-2004 GCA_031371355.1 Saprospiraceae bacterium | reverse complement strand
CGTCAATAGGTCGAGCAATGGTTATTTCTGTAAAAACATCTACTTGTTTCATCTTTTTTTCGATTTTTAAGCATTTTATACTGAGGGGGAGTAAAAAATAGCTTTAACCTGCAGCTTCAAAGGCTATTTTCACCCATTTTTGGACTTCTGTATCAAACTCTGTTGCGTCTTTTATACGCATTTTATATTGGCACATGCTGTTGGGCGGTTGTACTTTGAGACGGTCAGTTGGCAATGTTTCTTTTGTATTAATACCTATTTCTATGGCATCAGTCGTTGCGGGTCCAACCATGGCAAACTGTTTTTTGCGTCGTAAGCTGACGTATCCCTTTTTCGGTGCAATCTCATATTCGCCAAGTGCTTCGATTTGAGCCATAATCATGTCATGCAAAGGACGCAAACCTGCTTTTTTTGCCGAATATATCTCATTCAATACATCATCGTTTGACAAACCTTTCTCTTCGGCAGCCGTTTGTCCGTCGGTTGCAAGCGCATAATGCACCAACGAATTAGCATCGCCATGACCTAACCCGAGCTCTTGTATCAGAAAAGTGCGTATTTCGCCATGTTTTATCAATCCGCTTGACTGAATGAGGGTGCGGACGGCTTCAAGGTTTTTACCTGTTTTAGCTTCAATGTTCCGCAATTGTGTTTCACGGGCTTTTTGCAGTGCATCCATATTTTTTATAATTTAGAATTGATAAACTATTGGAAAGCAAGACTTTATTTACTTCTTTTTAAATACCATTGTTAATATCCTCGGCACTCCTCCCCTTTCTTCGTTGTCAAACCATTCATTAATATCTATGCACTCAAAACCGTTTTCAGAGGCTGCTTTGTAAAATTCTGAAATGTGATGCGTAAAACAGGTCAATTGATAAATCCCCCCTTCTGTCTCGAACTCCGCTTTGGTACCCATATATTGCTTAAAAGGATGCAATTCCCCGATATAAAACAACCCATTTTGTGTCAAAACACGTTGAATTTGCTTAAAAATGCGGTTTAAATCCTCAATATGTTCAAGAACCAAACTGCACGTAACTAAGTCAAATATTTCGTTTTCAAACAACCAATTTTCCCGTATATCTGCCCTAACGAATTGCACATTTTCGTTGCTTATTTTTTGCTTTGCTTTATCGAGCATATCCTCCGAAAAGTCTATACCGACAAGGTTTTTAGTTTTTTTGTGCAACCATTCCGTATTTTTCCCAGTGCCACAGCCAATTTCTAAGATGTTTTCAAAGGTTTTATCCGTCAAAATATGTTTGAGCGCAACCGCTTCTAAGTCGCGCGTCTTGTTTTGGTTCGTATCATAAATAACTGACCAACTATTATAGGCTTGTTGAATAGTCATTTTCGGCATTTAATGTCCTTAGTTTTTCACTCGTTTATATTTTTCAATAATCACGTGGTCAACACCCAATTTCTCTACTTTTTCAATCCCTTTTTGAATTAAAGTATCATTTACGATACTGACAACAAATTCAAATTTATTGTTTTCCCAATTTCTATCAACAAAGTAGTCCAAATGCTCGGTGTAAACACTGTCTTTTAAAGTATAGGAGCCGCCGCCCGCCGTAAATGCTGCCGTTGCTGTGTCTTTCCCCATATTCAAATCATGGCTCAAAAAAGCAAAATGTGTTGGATTGATGATTTTAATCATTTTGTTATTGGGATTAAACGTAGAAGTCGTTGAATCCCTTTCTGTGCTTGTTGCAGCAATCAGTTCCCAAGTGCCTACAAGCGGAATAGGGATTTGTTTTTTGTCATTATTACATGATGCGACCATGATGACCATCAAAATAAGAGCGATTGTAAATTTCATAATGTATTCTTTTTTTCAACTAATTTTCCAGCAAAATAAGCCATTGGTATATAAGCCACGCCAATATCCAAAATAGTAAACCACGTTGGCGAAGGCAACATCAAAACATTGGCAATGCCGCCCGCTAAGAAAAGGACACCAACAGCCAAGGCTAATTTCATTTTATTGTTTGCAGCAAT
>JANMJN010000258.1:0-2386 GCA_031371355.1 Saprospiraceae bacterium | reverse complement strand
CATCATAAATCTTAACTTCCTGAATAAATGCCATTTTTGATTGGTTAGTTGATGAAAAATAAAGTATTGTATTTCAATGCGGGAAGTTACAAATATTTTAAAAAAATGTACCCCCTCTGAAGGAATCCTTTAGATCAGTATTTTTTTTTTTGAGAAACTAAAATATCATACAGTGTCGATGCCGTTTTGTCCCAACTAAATTTCTCTCTTTGCATACGTCCTTTTTCGATTAAATTTTGACGTAAATCGGCATCTATTGCGACCTTTTCAAGCGCTTCAGCAATTTCAGATACCGACAACGGATTGACGAGAATGGCGGCATCACCCACCACTTCGGGCATCGAAGTCGTCGTAGAGGTAATGACAGGTACATCACAGTGCATCGCCTCCAAAATCGGAATGCCAAAACCCTCGGCAAGCGACACATAGGCAACCGCCGTTGCTGCACCGACAATGCGCGGCACTTCTTCATCGGCAACATAACCCGTAAAAATGATGTCTTTTTGGAAACGGGAATTGTCAAAAGCCATCCGAACATCGCCCGTTTGCCAAGCAAAACGACCAACTATGACCAATTTATGCCGCAGTCCAGTCCGTTCCTTAATCTCACTAAAAGCAGCGATGAGCCGATGCACATTCTTACGTGGGTGCACGGCTCCGACAAAAGTAAAAAAAGGTACCCCCTCCCGATTGTCTCGGGATGTATCATCAGTATAAGCCACCTTAACAGCCGTTTTTTCTGCTTCATCAATGGGTTTGAAGTCCGTCCGACAACCATTGTGACAAACGACAATTTTTTCTGGATTCAAAAAAGGATAATAATGCAGAGCATCTTGTTTTACAAATTCCGATACACATATTATAGTACGGGCTTTTTTCAAAAAACGAGGCGCAAAGAACTGGTAATATTGATAAACCAACCACGGCAGCGTACTGCGTGATTCGGGATGCGCCCAACCGACATCATGGAGGATCAAATAGGTCGGCACATCCGTCTGCAACGAACAGAAGTTATCAGTAGAAAGAAAAATATCTGGTTTGTGCTTTTTCAAAGCCCAGGCAACCGACCATTCGTACCACCAAACGAACAAAAACGGATGTCGGGCAGGTGGAAACAGCACGACAGGCGTTACATTTTTGCCAAACATATAACTTTCATCATAAGGGCGGTCAAAAAAGAAGATAAACTCGTCTTCGGGATGCGCCGCAACCATCCGTCGCATGGTTTCATACGTGAACCAACCGAAGCCTTCGAGTTTGTTTTTAAGCAAGAAGCGGGTATTGATGGCTATTTTCATACGGCGAAAATAGGGTGAATTCTTGGATGGTTGTAGGTGCGTTTTACTGAGGGGATGAAAAAGTGCTCTAACAATCGTTATAAATAGGTGTCGGATACCTCACAGGTATCCGCCGACACCTGTCACGTTCTTCAAAAATTTTCTAAGAACAAAAAATTAAAAGAGAAATATAATAAGCCTCTTTGTTTTCAAGTTAAGTTAAAATGATAAGAAAACTCCTTCCATTTCTCCTTTTTCTCCCGTTTTTATCGGCTTGTCGCAAAACCGAAACAGGTATTGATATGACCTATCGGCGACAATTTGAGATACCTGTTGGCTTGGCAGCAGGACCTTCGCACAATTTTGTTTTGATAAATATCCCTTCTGATACCGCTGTTTTTTTTCAAATTAACAACCTTACAGCGAGCCAAATCAATGGTGTTGTGCCACGTTCGATGAATATTAGAACGATTTTTCAAGGCGGCGGCAATACTTTTGCCAATGTGGATCATGTTGAAGTCGTTATTTTCGACCCTGACAGACCGAGCGTGCCTGAAATCCCTATTTTTTATCGCTACGATGTCCCCCTCAGTACCGGCGACCGTCTCGACCTTGTGCCCGATGGCAATAATGTTCAGAAATTCATTATTGAGGGTAAAAGATTCAATATTCGGATCAAACTTTTTTTTCGAGAAATCACTCCTCGTTCTGTTGAAGTTGAAGCAAATATTATTTTTTTAGGCAAAACGTCGTAATGGTGAATATTTTAATGGTGAATGGTGAATGGTGAATATTTATCATTAAATTATTCACCATTCACCATTAAATTATTCACCATTCATTGAGGTGTTTTGCAAAAAACGCTTCAACTTCCTCCTTCGGTGGCTGTGCCAAAGGGCGTACAATCCGAAATCCGATGAAAGGCGCATCGGCATTCCACCACTTACTTTTAGGAATTTGCGGATCCCGCCGATTCCAAATAGGGTCAGATTTTATGCGATTGGCAGGGCGAAGGGCTACCGCTTTGTCGCTGAAACAACCACCTTTGAGCGTTCTCGGGTGCCTTTCTGTTGGCGATACGGAGGGGTCAGTATCCGTTGTCGTTTGGG
>JANMJN010000254.1:0-8737 GCA_031371355.1 Saprospiraceae bacterium | reverse complement strand
TAATACCATGAAAATGTCTGACAGTGGTATCGAAATGAAAAGCCCGAAAGACATTAAAATAGAAGCCACTGGCAAATTGATGCTCAAAGCCACACAAGATGTGACGATAGAAGGTTTGAATGTAAAAGCCAAGGCAAGTGCCGAATTGGCGTTGGAAGGCTCTGCTAAAGCTTCGCTCAAAGCATCGGGACAAACTGAAGTCAAAGGCGCAATGGTTATGATTAATTAATATAAAATTTATACAAAAATGCCTCCAGCAGCTCGAATAAGTGATATGCATGTTTGCCCAATGGTAACGGGCGTTGTACCACATGTGGGCGGACCGATTATCGGACCAGGTGCACCCACTGTTTTGATAGCAGGTTTACCCGCCGCTGTTGTCGGCGATAACGTGACTTGTGTCGGTCCACCGGACAGCATTATTAAAGGTTCTGCAACCGTTATGATTAGTGGCAAACCTGCTGCTCGTTTAGGCGATTCGACGGCACATGGCGGCAGTATCGTACTTGGAGCGCCGACGGTAATGATTGGCGGATAAGGGCATTAAAAATGATGAATGATAAATGATGAATAAAAAAATCATATTTCATCATTCATCATTCATCATTCATCATTTTTTTAATTATGCAAGAACGCGATAAGTTTTTAGGACGAGGTTGGGCATTTCCACCCACTTTTCGACGCAGCCCAATAGGTACAAGCGGTGTCGAACTCATCGAAGCACGCGAGGATATTGAGCAAAGTTTAACGATTTTGCTTTCGACAAGCCTCGGTGAGCGCGTGTTGCGTCCTGACTATGGCTGCAATTTGAGCGACTATCAGTTTGAGCCGATGAATGCCTCGCTTGTGGGTTTTATACGAGATATGGTGAGTACGGCTTTGCTTTATCACGAGCCGCGGATTCGCGTTGAGCGCGTGGAGGTCAATCAACCGACTTATCAAGATGCATTAGATGGCAAGTTATTGATTGAAGTGGATTATACCATCCGAACAACAAACTCGCGCTACAATTTCGTCTATGATTTTTATCAAAACGAAGGAACTGGGCAGGTTTGAGATGGTTATCGTTACAGCAATATACGAGATTATTTTTTTTAAAACCAAAGACCTAAAAAACAAATGGCTAGCAACACTGAGCATCCTCTCATCCGCGACGGCAAGAGTCAAACCGAAAGACTTGACTTGCGTGCGCTCGCACCTCAAACGGTCAAACTCGATGACCGTTCGGAACGTCAGTTGTTGGTGTATCTCAATGAATTTGCCAAATCTATAGCCTATTACGACACTGACGAAACGCCAGAGCGCAGGTTGCAGCAATCCAATTGGCAAAGCTTTTTTCGTTCGGGCTCGTCTGTTCAAGTTTCCCTAATCGAAGCCTACGATATTGTAGATTATGAAAACAGATTTGACCAAACCAAGCAAAACTTTTTGGTCGGTTTGGTGCGGGCAGATTATGCGCCGTTATTCGATTTTTTATTCGAGTCGGCGTTGTCCATCAACGGTTGGTACGTTGCGCTGTCAAGCGATGTGGTTTTGCTTGATAATAAGGTGATTTTGAACGAAACGCCTTTGCGCCGTAGGATACGCGACCTCATCGAATCCAATCTGCGTCCTGCCCTTGAACAGTTGATAGCTGTAGCCAATCTTTTTGTTAAAACGCAGTCCGACGATGGGTATCACTTCCCCGATTTGTCAGATTTGATGAAAAATGATACCCGTTTTTGGCAATTGACCCCCTCAGTACGTGCCTCTCGGGATAGTGTTTTAGCCGCTTTACCACAAAATTCGATTGAATTTCAACGGTTGATTCGTGAACGGCTCGATGATATTTTCCGCACATTTGCCAAAGTCACAAGGCAAATTGTTGAGGCGGCAGCCAATCAAGATATTGTGCAACCAACAGGGACGCATGAGCCGCATTTGACATTGCTTTATACCTTTTTGCGGTT
The DNA here is from genome assembly GCA_031371355.1 of Saprospiraceae bacterium. Classification (GTDB taxonomy): domain Bacteria; phylum Bacteroidota; class Bacteroidia; order Chitinophagales; family Saprospiraceae; genus JAAFJT01. Next base: position 6,788 of record JANMJN010000254.1, on the reverse strand, counting down.
GTTCCAACACGTTGTAAATGACTTCAATCAGTTGCCGCAGAAGCATTTGGATTTCTACTTTCGAGAAGTTTTAGGCTTGAAAACCAAGCCTTTAACGCCCGATGCGGCGCATATTGTTTTTGAATTGCCCAAGACGACCCCTCAGTATAAGCTCGATAAAAACACCCTTTTGGAGGATGGCAAAGATGCCAAAGGTGCAGATGTGCGTTTTGCACTCGACAACGAAATAGTTGTGACAACCACTCAAATTGCCGAGTTACGGACCTTGAATAATGCGGGTAATTTCTTTCTGGCTCGACCCAAAGCCAATTCTTTCGATGGTTTGGGCAAACCATTCCCTGACCCACTTGTGAATCAATGGGATACGTTTGGTTCAAAAAATGTGGCTGAAACAAAGATTAAAGCAGAGGTTGGTTTGGCAATTGCATCGCCTATATTGGTACTTGAAAATGGAGAGCGCACAATTACTTTGACTTTAAATTTAAAGGAAAAAATACCGACCAATCTAAACATATTTAACCTGCGTTTGAGTGGTAAAAAAACGTGGTTTTCGCCAAAAGGTACAGTTGATTTTTCAAAATCAAGTGGAAATCAATTAGTTATAGAGTTTATATTAGCAGTCGGTGAAGACGCAGTCGTTGTAGCCGACCCCTCAGTATTGGGCGTTGATTATGCCATTACAGGGGCGGCAGTATTGCAACTTTTAGTCGTCCAAAACGGAGGAACATACAACGAATTAAGAAACAAAAACATCACATCTGTCAAAATTGATGTCAAAGTAGCCAAACTACAAAATGTCCAAGTGCGCACTGACGAAGGCGACCAAGACCCAACCAAACCGTTTATGCCGTTTGGCGCAGTGCCGTCTGTGGGTTCAACTTTTTGCATCGGTAGTCCAGAAATTTTTTCAAAGAACTTGACAAAATTTGATATAGCTTTTGATTGGGACAAGTTACCTGTCCCTCCTTCTTTTTCAGATTTTTCAGATTATTACAGTGGCTATGACATTGACAACGTGGCAAAACCTAGTAATGCCACATTAACGGCATCAAGTAGCTATGTTGATAGTAGTAAAAAGGAAGTCATTCTATTGAAACATTTTTTATTTAAAACACCGCTTCAATTTTCCAATAATTTTAGTTTTACTTTTAATAATACTACGCCCCTAAATGGTGGAAATATAAAATTCAAATTGGATGATTCGGATTTTAGGCATCTTGTTTATCCTAAACTTTTGACGAAACATACCTTGGCAGCAGCAAAAGAAAATGGAAAAGTCATTGTTTTACAAGATTTAACAGATACGAAAACTTTACTTGATAATAGTGCCAATAATGCTGTTAATGATACAAGCACTATGTTGCCAAACTGCATTACAGTACCTCCAAACTCGGATGCACGGGCAATAAGTATTCGTGATAAGATTAAAACAGCGATTGATAATCAAATCACAAATTTAAAAAATAAAGCCCCAGTGGTTTTGAATCCTCCCTACACCCCCATCATCAAAAACCTAACAATCGGCTACTCCGCCGAAGCAATGGATGCGGCTTTATTTCATATTCATCCTTTTGATGAGGGTAAAAACTTTGAAAAAATCACACCTCTTGATAATGCACCTAAACCATTGATTATCAATTTTTTAGACCAAGGGGCTTTGCTCATTGGCATGTCCGATGCGATCGAAGACAGCCTTACGCCGATTCTTTTTCAGTTGTTAGAATCCTCTTCAAATACGAACTTAACAAAAGCTACTATAGATTGGACATACTTAGATGGCAATGTGTGGAAACCCTTGGAAACAGGCAAACACATACTCAGCGATGCCACCAATGGTTTTATTCAAACAGGCATTATTGAAACGATATTGCCAACACGTATCAATGGTGCAAGCACTGTTTTACCCCCTCAGTATTATTGGCTAAAAGCATCGAGTAAAAATGATTTAGGGGCTGTTTGTCAAACCATTGGCGTGCATACGCAAGCTGTGCGCACCACTTTTCAACCGTCAGAATCGAATGATACAGGGCGTTTATCTAAGCCTTTAGCAGCCAATGCGATTGCGAAACTCGATGTGGCGGACTCAAATATCAAAACAGTCATACAACCTTATGACTCCTTTGGCGGCTTGCCAAACGAAGACAATCCGCACTTTTATCGGCGCATCAGCGAGCGGTTGCGTCACAAAGGACGTGCCGTTGCGCTGTTCGATTATGAGCAATTGGTACTGGAGGCATTTCCAGAAGTTTTTAAGGTAAAGTGCATTCCACATACGTTCAGCCATATCCAAAGTACTGGGAGTGAGATGATTAAAGATATTCATTTTGCGCCAAGTTATGTGACGGTGGTTGTCGTACCCAATGCACAATTGACTCGTTTAGTCGATCCTTTACGCCCAACGGCATCGCGTGCGTTGCTGGGACGCATCGAATCTTTTTTGAAAGCAAGGATTTCTCCGTTCGTCCGATTACAGGTTTTGAACCCCATTTATGAAAATATCAGCACACGGTGCGAAGTCAAATTCCATGAAGGCAGAAGCCCAGAGTATTATCGCGAAGTGCTTGAAAAAGACCTCGTGCAATTCTTAGCACCTTGGGCTTTTGACCCGACGGCTCAAATTACATTTGGCGGTGTGATTTATCTGTCTTCGATTGTCGGTTTTGTCGAAAGGCTGGCGTATGTTGATTTTGTTAGTAATATGACGATGTTTAAAACGCGATTAGACATTAAAAAGAACTTAGTCCCCAATGCAATCGAAGCATCAGCAGCCAGAGGCATTTTATCGAGTGGTAGTCATGTTGTCACTTTGTTTGTGCCTAAAGAGCAGAAAAAAGTAAGCAGAGGTATTGGTTTTGATTGGAAAATTCCAAAATGACACCAATCCCTAATCCCCAATAACCAATCCCCAATAACCAGCAACGAATAAGAATAACGAAAAAAGATAAAATAAGATGGATGAAATAATTAAAGATCGCAAAGGATTAGAGCAACTATTCACCGAGGGCTCAATTCCGACTCAAAAGGACTTTAAAACATTGATTGATTCGGTTATCGTTAAGCGCGATGATAAATTTTTTGGTAAATGGAAAAGTGGCGTCGGCTATTCCGAAGGCGATGTTGTATTGTACCAAGATGAAGAAAAAAAACATGTCAGTATCTATGTTTTTGTATCAAAAAAAACGGCGCAAGTCTTAAAACCAGATTGCAATACTGATGACGATTGCGGTAACGACACCCCTGACAAATGTTGTCGTTGGCAATTGATTCACTTCGATATCGGGGACGATGGCGATTGGCATATTATAGACAAAGATTCGATGTATGCCAAAGTTTATGGTAATATCGGTATCGGAACGGAAACGCCCGCCGCTTTTTTGCACATCAACGACAAAAGGAAGGCAGGAAGTCAATTTCTGTTCAATCCGAAAGGGGAGGGTGGTCCGCCTCGTTTTCAGATGATCAATGCCGTTCAAAGCGAATTTTCGTCTGGGGCAACGCAGTTAGAACAATCGCTCAATGAAAATGTGGCGCAATGGTTGACCAATACGCCCTTGGGTTATGTGTTTAAAAAACAAGCCATTAACCCGACTGTAGCCCAAAATGCGCGACATATAGAGGGTACAACGTATGAAGAAATTTTGCTGCTTTTGGTAGGTTATGAAGGCAATCGCCCAAGAGTTGGTATTGGTACGGACAAGCCCAAAACGGCTCTTGAAGTGGTAAATGAAGAGCAAGGCAATGCCGTTCAAGTTAATGTTGATAAGGACGATAATAATAAGGACGATAAACCGCAAATTATTTTACTTAAAAAGATAGGAAGGAATCAACTTGAAGTCATACAAAGTATTGATAATCAAACAGCTATGTGGACAACAAATGCAGCGCATGGTTATTTGTTCAATCATAAAAACAATGAAACGGTCGTGTCTTTTCATGCCAACGGCAATGTGGGTATAGGTACTTCTGAACCCACTGCAAAACTTGAAATTGTTGACAATGCTGGGCAAAAAGGCAAATTTACTTTTGAGGTCAACGAAGCTATTCCAATTTTGCAAATCACTAATTTGCTTGAAGGTGAAGCAGAAGTGAATATGAGCCTTGCCGTTCATATAGATTCGGCAGTTTTCTCGACCGATGCCTCGGAAGGTTATGCTTTTATGCACGACGACTTTGAAGACCCTGCGCTCTCGATTATACCAGATGATGCCCATTTTTACCTCAATTTAGATGGTTATTCGAGGAGTAGAGGTGTTTACGTTCGTCCTTTGCTCAATGACAATAAAAATCTGCCGCTTATTGGGGGGGTAAAAATATTGAAAAGTTTGACACCGCTAATCCGAAAACCAGAGGGCGACAATCATCCACAAATGGGTTTTGTTTTCAAGCCAAAAGATGCAAAAACACAACTGCCAAACGAAATTGTCCGCCAATTTCCAGGGCAAACTTTCGGTATTGCGCAACACAATTTGGTGGCAACCCTCGTCCGTGCTGTTCAGGAATTGGAAGAGAGAATTGTGAAACTTGAAGCAAAGGTTAATGATTTGGAGAAACCGACAGCGAAATAATTTAAACCATAAGACTAAATGACCGCTCGTACCTTACAACCCAAAACCGTTCAGGAGTTTCCTGAATACCTTGACTTTGAGCAATTGCGCTCAGAGGGCATCAAGTATATTCAGGAATTAGCTGGCGGTATTTGGACGGATCACAATAGTCACGACCCTGGAATTACCTTGCTCGAAGTGCTGTGTTATGCCTTGACCGACTTGGGCTACCGCACCAACCTCGATATACATGATTTATTAGCAGCCGATCCAAATGCCAATGTTTCTGAAGACGATAATTTCTCGACGGCAGCCCGCATTTTAAGTTGTAATCCATTGACGATTTTAGATTTTCGCAAATTGTTGATAGACCTCGATGGTGTGCGCAATGTATGGTTTGTGGTGGCTGACGGTGAAGCGATTGCACGGGCTGAAACGGGTTTGAGTATTGATGTGCCTAATAGTCGAATTGTTTTTAATAAAAAGTTTGTGCGCCAAGATAAAGGTATGGAAATCAATGGTTTATACAAGATACTTTTAGAGTTAGATGATATTTATTTGAAACAAGAATCGGCAAAAGGACGCGATGCCACTGGCGATATTTTATCAAAAGTGTATGAAACCGTTCATGCGCACCGCAATTTATGTGAAGATTTTTTGAGCGTTCAAGTCCTAAGAGACGAGCGTATCAGCCTTTGCGCAGACATTGAATTGTCGGCAAATGCTTCACCTGAAGCGGTTATGTTGTCCATTTTTGAGAAAATTCAAGCCTTTTTATCGCCAGATATCCGTTTTTATACACTGCGCGAAATGTTGGATAAAGGTGCGACCACAGACCAAATATTTGAAGGTCGTCCGCTTCGATTGGACAACAGTCATGGGTTTATTGATGCCGATGAATTGGCTGAAATGGAGCGACGAAACGAAATCCACGTCTCCGATATTTACCGTTTGATGCTCGATACTGAGGGGGTAGTGGCAGTCAAAAAATTGCGTATCATAAACTTGACCAATAGCACCAATCGAGAAGGAGAGGAGTGGGTTTTGCCTTTGTCACCCGATAGTTTCCGCCCTGTGCTGGATGCGGTAGTCTCTGCAAGGGCTATGAATTTTACAAAAAGAGATGTTGCATATATCGTTGACAGTCAATCGGTTATTCAGGTATTTGAAAAAAAATTAGCCAATCGGCTCAAAGTTCTAAAACAACCTTATGACCTCGATTTGCCTATTCCTTTGGGCAACCATCGGTCAGATTTGGGTGAGCATTACAGTATTCAAAACGATTTGCCAGCTACTTATGGGACGACAAAAACAGCTTTTCCAACGCGAGACAGTACGCCCGAAGAACGTGTCCGACAAGCACAAGCCTTGCAACTCAAAGGTTATATGCTCTTTTTTGACCGCCTTTTGGCGAATTATTTAGCACAATTGGCGCAAATTCGGCAGCAGTTTTCACCTCGTTTGGATGCCGATCATGAAGCTGTTGCAGTCATAGGTAGCCTTTCAGATGTCCCTTTTCTCAATAAATTATTGCCTTTTGACAACAATGTGCTGGCTATACTGAGGGGGGTGAAATTTGAAAAAGGGGAGACCATTGCCAAGGTTATTGACCCCAAAACACATCGTCGCCGCCGATTTTCTACACCACAAGCACTTAATGCGGCTTTGCAACAGATTATGGCAGATTTTGATGCCGACAGTGTTCATGAGTCGTATCCAAAAGAAGACTCAACGGGTCTTTATCATTTTCAAGTCGAAAGTCTAAGAGGCCGGCAAGTCGTTTTGCGCAGCAAAAAAAGATATGCCACAGAAGATGAAGCGCGGTCTGCTTTGGGGTCGGTGCGTTTTTTAGCAACCCTCGAATCGAGTTATGTGAGTCGCCTGCAAAGACCCATTACTGACCACTATTATACCTTCGATTGGGTCTTTCAAGTGCCTGATTTTAAGCAGTTTATGAAAGAAATAACCGAAAGTCGTTCAGAATATTTTCAGGGGAAAAATCGCCTTTTTGACCACTTACTGGGGCGATTTGCAGAAGACTTTACGGACTATACCTTGCTTATGTTTGGTATGTATAAGAACAGCGAAAAGCAACCAGATATAGCGGTTTTTGCTAAAGACAAAGCCCGTTTTATTAAAAAATATCCAGACATCAGCCGCAATAGAGCGAAGGGTTTTGACCAAAAAGCCCAACCTATTGAGTACTGGAAAGGTGTAAATATCAGCGGTGTTGAAAACCGTTTG
>JANMJN010000215.1:0-8144 GCA_031371355.1 Saprospiraceae bacterium | reverse complement strand
TATCATATATTGGGTGGCGTTATTTCGCCGATTGAAGGCGTAGGTCCACAGGATTTGAACATAGATTCGCTATTGGATAGGATTGCACAACGCGAAATTAAAGAAATTATCATGGCAGTTTCGCCAACGATTGAGGGTGATACAACGATTTATTATGTCTCAAAAAAATTGAGTTTGCATGAGGTTAAAGTGTCAACCTTAGCGCGGGGCATTTCGTTTGGTGGCGAATTAGAATATGCCGATGAGGTCACTTTGGGACGTTCAATCGTTCAACGTATTCCTTACCGCATGATGAATGATGATTAATAAGGGGTTTTGAACCCTTTTACAAAGGAATTGTTAAAGAAAAATAGTAAAAAGTCAAGGTTTTGTTAAGCCTTGACTTTTTTATTGCATGGGGCATAGGGGTTATTAACTTTGAAATGTCTTTCTGATATACAGTTAAAAAAATCATTAGTCACTTTAAAAAAAATTTAGAATATGAAAAAGTTATTTGCAATACTTATGATTCTCGCAGCGACATCTTCCCTTTTTGCCCAACAAGAAGAAACCATTATTGGTGAACAAGGGCTTGGTTTTTCAGGTGCTTGGGGCGGTTGGACTTATAATATGGGGCAGTTCGATAGCAAATACTCGGGTTACAATGGCGGTATTTGGGCTTTGGAGTTTGGTAAAAAACTCTATATTGGTGGTCTCCACTACAACATTAGTGACCAACGTCTCGACAATTTAAGCTCATTTTCGCTGCGTTCTAACAGCCTACTCATTGGTTATACACCAAGTTCTTATCGCCCTATTCACCCTAATTTGAGTTTGGGTATTGGTTCAGGTAGCCTTGGCGTGACTGGCGAACAAAAAGATAAGGTCTTTATGTTGCAACCCGCGGTTGGTCTTGAAGCAAACTTGACTCGTTGGTGCCACTTGGATGTCATGGTGGGCTATCGAGCTGTTATGGATTCTGATTTTACTAAATATACAGATAAGTCATTTTCAGGCTTTTATGGGCAAGCGAACCTTAAATTTGGTTTCTCATGGGGGCGTTATCGCAGGGGTTCTTCTTCATCGTCAAGGCATACAGAGAAAGATTGAAATCTAAGATAATGAGTAATTATTTAGGAGACCACAGATGGGGCTGATACGACAGATTTTCACTGATTTTTTCTTTTGTCATCCTGTAAGGAACTAAGAAAAAAATCAGTGAAAATCTGTCGAATCAGCCCCATCTGTGGTCTAAGCTCAATCACTACTTTGATACATAAAACTTCTTTGTAAACATTTGTCTACCGATGCCAAGTTGAGCAATATAAAGCCCTTTGGCATACCCCTCAGTATTGACACGCCATTGATGCAAACCTTCTTCAATTTCTTGATTATCAAATAGTTGTATGTATTTTTGGTTGTTAACATCATAAATTTTAAGGTCTGCGATAGCAGCCTTATCAATCCGATAATTAATGAAGAACTCTTTGGTATCAGGTTTTTGATAACAATAAAAGGTTTCTTTTGCAGCCATTTTTTTCAATTCCAATTGCCCTTTTTGGAAAAAAGCAGGCGTACCTGTGAGTTTGACGAATTTTGAATTTAAAACTTGAGCATCATACGTTTGCGAATAATTCCACAAACGTCTTTGAATTTGCGCCCTGTTTAGGGTTTCTGGAAAAGTATAAATCACCTCAGTTTCCTCTGTACGGTCTATATTTGTTTTTGCCCAAAGGGCATAGATAAAATCACCGTTTGTCTCGTTTTTGAAGGCGGCACCATCGGCTTCGGGCGGCAAATTAAGGTTTTGAGTTTCAACTGCGTCGTAACGATACCCCCTCAGTATTTTCGATGTTGTGGCATAGGCGATGCCTGATTCCTGTATTATTACCTTATCATTCGGTGTATGTTCAAGCGGACTGTACAAACCCATGAGGTCAAATTCATTGTGTGCTTCATCATATTCTTTGAGTTGTGCCACACTGTAAACATGGAATTGCAACAACCCATTGACCTGCGATTTGATGAGACATTTCATCAAAAAATTCCGTTGCGCTTCATAGCTGCCCATAAATTCATCAAATTCTTTGGCAGGAATATTAGATTCTGTGATGATAAAATGCTTTTTAGGATAGGTTGCACCGTTATAACCATACTTTTTCAAAACGTTTTCAAATTCTATTTTTCTTTTAAAAACGCCTTGAACTGCGCGGTCAGAATGACGATATTGCTCAAAGCCATTGATTTTATCGCTCCATTCACGTACCGAACCGTCTATGTGTGGATACGAATGATAGCTTAAAACATCAAAATATGCCCCTCCTTTCAAGGGATACTGAGGGGTCACTGCACCAGCATCTGGATTGTCGGTTTGACGACAAAGCACATCTAAAAAACTTGGAAAACCGATGCCACCTGTGCAAACATAAGCCGTTGGATCCGCTTTTTTGATGACTTCGTAACTTATGCGCAATAGACGGATATAATGTTGAATCGGTGCATGAAGCGCATACTCGCAAGGGTCAGGATTGGCATTCCACCAAGAGCCAGGCGTTCCTGCGGGCAACATGGTTTTGTAGGTGTTGGCATAGTCTGGTTCGTTCCAAATTTCCCAAAATTTAACCCATTTTCCATAGGTTTTAACGGTTTTCCAAACATAAAGCGCGTAGAAGTTCTTGTCATTGACGGGCGTACCGTTCTCACCATTGTCCCAAATAGGTTCGTACATATTGGCAAAAAGAGCAGACGAATCCTTACCGCAAAAAATTGTATTGTCACGTTGAGATTTCGGTGGATAACCAATAAACATAACGTGGTCTTTCATACCCAAAGATGCGTAATGTTGGAACGCTGGGACACGTATATCGTAGCCCCACTGCTCGACAAAATAAGCGAACATGGCGGGGCGTAATGTTTGAACACCTACACGCGCTGCGAAGTCTGCAATTTCTTCATCGGTATGTGGCTGGTAGTAGCCCATATTGGAACCATATCCAAAAGCCCCTTTGTAAGGAGGGACAACATCATTTGCAGTTTGGATATTTATAGAGGGCTGTGCTTGTGAGCAACTAAAAAAGGATGTTGAAAGCCAGATTAATAGAAAAAAGTTTTTCATACAAATGGGTAAAAATATTATTGTTTGAGACGTATTTTTAAGTGTCAAAATTAAAATTAATAAACAAAACGAAGGGCAGTGTTTAAAAAATGCGTTAATTTGATTTTCAAATGTGCTTTTTTAGCCCCCCTCAGTATTACAGCGTTTAATGTTGTAAAACACCATCATATTTTGAACCATTTTATTCATTTTCGATCAAAAAAAACTTTTTTATGGGAAAAATTAATAAACCTGCCGTTGGTGACTATGCACCTTATTTTCAAAACTACATCAATCAAGTGCCTGAAGATGGCAATTTATTAAAACATTTGAAGGATATTCAGAAGGAAACAGAACAACTGATGTTGTCATTGCCCGAAGAAAAACTGACATATCGTTATGCGGAAGGGAAGTGGACAATCAAGGATATTTTAGTGCATCTGATGGATGCTGAACGCATTTTTGCTTACCGTGCGTTGCGTTTTGCCCGTGCAGATGAAACGCCTTTATCGGGTTTTGATGAAAATGTCTATGTCCCTGTGGCGAATGCGAATGCGCGAAAAATCAAAGACATTTTAAAAGAAATGGCACTGTTAAGAGCTGCAAACATCGCTTTTATCAAGACATTGGATAGAAAAGCCTTGAAAAGAAAGGGATTATCGAATAATAATAAAATCTCTGTTGCGGCGCTTGTGAATTTGATTTATGGGCATCAAAGGCATCACCTGAATATTATTCGAGAACGGTATCTTTAGAAAGAGATAAACTTTAAAACATGATACATCTCGAATTTTCTCTGTTGGAAAATTCGGGATGTATCATGTTTCTTTATACAATCAACAGAAATAAACGATTATTTAACACGCAATTGCTGACCAGGTTTAATAAGATTATCTGTCAAACCATTCAATTGCTTCAATGCATCAACGGTTAAACCATATTTTCGAGAGATCGCCCATAAAGTTTCTTTAACATCAACTGTATGATATTGCGCACCTGCTGGAGTAGATGACGGCGATGTCGACGGCTTTGACGGATATGTCGGTGTCGTGGTCGGGTACGTTGGTGTCGTTGACGGATATGTCGGCGTCGTGGTCGGGTACGTTGGTGTCGTTGACGGATATGTCGGCGTCGTGGACGGATACGTAGGCGTCGTGGATGGATACGTAGGCGTCGTGGACGGATACGTAGGCGTCGTGGACGGATATGTTGGCGGTGGATAATATTGTGGATTATTATTAGGTGACGGTTGACCATTATTTGGTGTTACCTCGAACCCTAATCCTGAATTGTTACCAGGCAATGTTGTTGTTGTAGGTGGATAAGTTACAACATTGGGATTTTTCATAGTTGAAGTATCCATTTTACAGCGACGCCATTCGCCAAAAGTATCACGCAAAGCGGGTTTGTCAGCTCCTTCAAACCAGCCACGGCGCAACAAAACACTTTGACCAACAGCAGGTTGTTCGCCTTCACGCATCACATTTTTTGAATACAATTTGGACAATTTGATACCAAATTTTTGAGAAACATCATACATGGTTTCACAATCTCTAATCTTGTATGTTTTCTCTGAACCTCTCCAATAGTTGCGTTTTTTCTGCAAATAAATCACCGTACCATCTGATAAAGGTGTACGTGGGTCAGGCAATTCCTCATTATAAGATTGTAAATTAGCAATGCTCACGCCATATTTACCCGCTAATTCGTAAGGAGTCATTTGACCATATGCACGGGCATATTTGACGTTATTGCGCTCCCCCTCAGTATCAGAAGGTTGATAAGTGGTTTGGTCAGGCTTTGCATTTTGCCAACCAGGTAGCCAAGAAGTATTGGGATCCGTATTTGCCGTAGGTTGACTCGTATTACCTGAAGGGAAGCCACTGACAGGAAAATCGTCATTCGGACGAGTCGTACCATTACCGCTATTATTAATATTTGTTGCAACGTCTTTCAACGATAAATTATCATATTGTGCAAGTTGATAATCCTGTATTAGCCGAATGAGTTTATCTGAATAATCTTGTGCTGTTGCATAACCAGAACGTTGAAGTCCTTGCGCCCAACCAACATAATCCGTTCTTTGTAATTGAAACAAAGAGCCATAACGATTGACTTTTGCAGGGTCGCGCAAAAATTCTGAATGCGCAATGAAAGACTCATCAGCATTTTTGTAAACCCGAAAGCATGATTTTATTAGCTGCCCAGTCAATGGATCAATGTCATCGTCCTCTTGATAGTAGCGTTCGCCCTGCCAAGTAGAATGGCATTTGATGCCAAAATGGTTATTATAGTTAGAAGAAAGATTGCTGCGTCCAGCATCAGATTCGAGTAAGCCTTGAGCCAATTTGATACTGGCAGGAACACCCGTTCGCTCCATTTCGCTAATAGCGATACGTTTAAAACGGTCAATGTAGCCAATTCGGGCTTCTTGAGTTGACATCCGCGGTGTACCAGCCTTATTGTATGACGTGGGCACATTACCTTGTGCTTTTTTTGATTGACTGCTACCGCGATTGAATATACCACAGGAGGGCATAGTTAATAAAGTGACCGTGGATAGCATGAATACCCAATTTAAAGCGGGCGACTTGAATAATCGTCTTTGTTTCATAGTGATTTATACAATAATATTAGGTAAGAAAAAATAATTATAGATATTTACTGAAAAGCTGTTTTTCAAACGATTTGACATTAGATTTTATTTTTATCACTAAAAATAAAAGCGAACTTTCATTGTTTGAAGTTCAAAGTTAAAGTTTTTATATGAAATAATTATCGAAAAAAAAGTTTTTTCAACTTTCCCCCTTTCAAAAATCTCATGCAAAAGTACCAATGTTGCGTATCCTCTGATTTGTTTTAAGTAAGATAAAAATTGCTCAAACGTTAAAAACAAAATATTTACAATAAAATTGATTACCAATTCCTATTTTTGTGCACAAATTATTTTTTTAAAATTGTCAATAAAACAGCACAATGATAGATAACACCATTATTACCTCGAAGAAAAGAACTTTCACATGGCTTTTTGGAATTATTTTCATGTTAAACACTTGGACAATACGAGCGCAGATCAACGCATATGTTGGTTATGCCTATTCCCAAAATAATGATGGTAAAATATTAAACAATATTATTGACCGATATAATACCAGAAACCCAACACTCCTACAACCCATGTCATCCCTAAAATTTTTGCACGGTGTTGATCTCGGGATTCGCTATCGCATACCGTCTGTTAGTTTTGAATTTGATTGGATTAATAAGTTCAATCAGATAAGTGATCGCGTGAAAGCTAGCGATAACACTGAATATAAAAATGTTATTTACTACAAAAGCCAATCATTCTGCCTCGGCACTGAGTTCTTTTATGACTGGTTTGGCATTGGGGCTTCCATTGATTGGAATCATTTGATAATAAAAAAAGAAAAGTCTTCAGACAGAATCAAAGAAGAATGGATATCGCAAAATGGGCTTTCTAACCATATTTTTCTGAATTTTGAATTCAATATGAACGATGTAATGGCGATGAGTATTCGCCCTTATGTCCAATTACCCTTATATAAAAACGATTTTTACGAAGTAGAAGCCAAACTGAACCCTGATATCGCAAGCACTTTCGATCCAACAGCATATAAACAAAAAGTGATTAACTGGGGTTTTAAACTCCTTTTTGTGAATGGTACAAAGACGCGATAAAGCAATATATTCTTGTTGACTTTCTAAATTTTATGTACATTTAAGGAGTATTTTAAATAATCTATTTTAGATAAAAGATATATATAACATGAAATCACTTATCGTTTCAATTTGTTTGGTAGCCTTTAGTTTTGAAGCTTCTGCACAACATAATGCACCTAATACGGCGAAAGAAGACTCTCAATCTGATTTTACAGTGCCAAAACCCAACACTTGGTTGTATAGATTTGAAAAACGGCAGACTAAAATGATCAAACTTTTGAATCTAACACAGCAACAAAAACGCAGCTTAGATACACTCAATGACCGTTATGTGACGCAAAAAGCTTTACTACAAGAGGACAAATCCCTAAATATACGCGCTCGAACAACACATCTTGAAGTCCTGCGTCGTGAAAGAGAATCAAAATTTAGGAACCTCCTCACGGATACTCAATTATCAAAATGGAATGATTTGAGAAAAGGACAAAGAAAAAAGACTTTCCGAAAAAAATAGCTGACATTGTATCGTTTATCATCAATAAGCTCTTCGATATTCAAAATTCGTTAATCATTATTCGATATTTCAATACATAAAAAAAGGGCTGCTCCACCGCAGCCCCTCATCAAAAAAACAGCATATTTATTAATTCCCAGAACAAATCAATATCTCGTTATTGGTAATTAGTTAATAGTAATTCGTTCTAACTTACCACGAATACTCAGAAACCAAACTACATTTTATCAAGCTGATAGAGCCGATAGGTTTCAATAATATTTATCAAATCATCAGCTAAGTGCGCACTATTTGAAGGATAACCATTCTCTTGCAAACCCTTTGCCCAAGCCTTATAATCCTTATCACCAAATTGTTTCAAATTTGCGAACTTCCCTGAATTTAAAACATTACTGTGGTCGCGGAAACTTGCCCAAGCACTCTCATATCGGCGCAGACAATCATCACCATATTTGTCGCCCGCACCTACCCAATCAACCATACAAGGCAAACCAAAATGGTTGTTAGAACGTGTTGAAAAATCACGTTGTCCCGCATAACTTTGCCTAAAAGCATTGGCTAATATAATGCTCGCAGGAATACCAAATTTCCGACGTTCTGCAACAGCTACTTGAGCAAATCGTTTTAAATAAGCAATCTTTGTTACTTCTTCAATTGCAGGCATTTCTTCCGTTTTTCTCCGAAAAGTGCCCCCAGAACTAAAAATACTGAGGGGTACCTCTTCGGTCGGATTGTTCGCGGCGATTGTAATTTTGTTATTCTTAATTTCTTTTTTTAGTTCTTTTGAGCCAATTTTTAGATTGACGCTTAATTCTTTTTTATATAAAAAAACGAGTATTAACGTCAGTAAACTGAGCTTGAACCAATGTTCACGAC
>JANMJN010000201.1:0-1714 GCA_031371355.1 Saprospiraceae bacterium | reverse complement strand
TTGATGGATAAATTTGTCAAAAAAGGACTACCTGGTATGAACTTGCTCATCAAAGATGAATCAGGTATTTTCGTTGGTTCATCAGGCATGGCAGATATTCAAAAAGGGATTCCGATGCAGCCGTGTCATATTACCAAAGCGGCAAGTATCACGAAGCTATATATCGGCGTAACAATTATGAAACTGCAAGAAGAAGGCGTTTTGAGTTTAAACGACCCCGTCAGTAAATACATTGATAAAAGTAAATTGGATAAAATCAGTAATGGAAAAGAGGCTTTGACGATACGCAATTTGATGAATCATACTTCAGGTATTTATGACGTTATCAGCGACAATGGTTTTTACCTCCAAGTCCTGAATAATCCGATAAAACATTGGACAGCCGACGATTTATTGTCTTTTGTTTATGGTAAAAAAGCAGATACTGCCTTTGACCCGCCGCGCATAGCCAGCTATTCAAATACAAATTTTCTTCTTTTAAGTATGATAATCGAAAAAGCAACGGGTAAGCCACATGCACAAGTGTTGCATGAAAAAGTGATTGATAGATTAGGCGTCAATAATACGTACTATCACTGGCACAATGCTTTACCTGAAAACCGAGTGGCACAAGGTTATTTTGACCTATATCACGATGGCACTATTGTCAATTTATCAAATTGGAATACAGGTAGCGGCAATGGTTATGGCGGTTTGTATGCAACCGTTTGGGATTTATACACCTTTGCTGATGCCCTTTTTGTAAAAAAAACTTTGTTGAAACAAGAATCGCTGAACGAAATGTTGGTCTTTCATCCAACTATTGACAACCGCAACAATCTCGGTCTGGCTTGCGACCGCGATTTTATTGACATCGGCAATCCTAATGTTGATTATGCGTGGGGGCATCGCGGACGTGACTTGGCATATTCTGCTGACCTTAATTATTTCCCTGAACACAAAGCGACTATGGCTTTGATGATCAATTATGGGACAGACAGTGACAGCCCATTGAAAACCATTTTTATTGCATTTAGAGATGAAGTCGCTAAGCTAATTGTCGGGAACTAAAGTTGTTACGAATGATGAGTTATGCTAAAGCAGCATAACTCATCATTCATAACTCGTACTTAATCAACCAATTTTCGGCTTTTTACCATAAATATCTTTCAAAAGTATGGGTTCGCCATGGTCATCTATTGCCTTGAGGTTATAGCGAATTCTAACACGCGTACCCAATGGTGCATAAAAATAAATGCGCCACATATCGCCTTCGGCAGTACCAATGCAGCCGTTTGAGTAAGCCTTGCCGAGAGTATTCTCATTCGTCGTTGGATGAATCAACTGACCATTACATTCGCCATTGATTTCAGGCTCAAGCCAAGGCATGAGTGGCATCAACGTTGTATCACCGTCATCACGGGCAGTTTTGTAGTAGCTTCTACCCGAAACAGGATCTAAAAAAAAGGTTTTGAAGTAAACGGTAACGATTTTACCTGTGCCTGTTCGCGTCCGCAGATTAGACATTTTTTCATATTCAGACCATTGCCGAATACGGTTTTGCCCCACTCGAATAAGGAATGAACCGATGGTATCTGCGTCTTCAATGATGCGCAATTTGTATTCAGGAATATTAATATCAAGGACGGTTTTGGCTTGTTTGTGCATTATTTGCTGTGCAATCGTATCGGTTGGAAAGAACAAGGTGTCTACTTTTTTCAACACCTCTAATTTT
>JANMJN010000192.1:0-4674 GCA_031371355.1 Saprospiraceae bacterium | reverse complement strand
TGCATGAACAAATGATTGCGTTGATGAGTCAATCTCACTAAAATCAAGAACAATTATACCCTCCTCATTTATCCATTTTTTTAGATATTTTTCTCTAATGTTTCTGGCAGAATCTTTGTTTCCTGCAAAATGTCCACATATTTCTTTAACTTTAATTTCCATTTTAAGTAAATTTTATCTTATTTGAGTAATTTTTTTGAATTTTTCTCACACCTAAGGTGTAAGCATTTCCAATTTCTGCAATCAAATCATTAAACGCTTCTGTATCTTCTATGTTTATATCAATGCCAACTAAAGTTCCTTTGAAATAAGGAAGGTCTTCTTTTATTGTACAGTAATCTTCGATTGGGTTGGGGTTAAAATGTATTGGTACATTCTTCGGAGTATGTTTTAATTTAAAATATGAACTACCTGAATAAATCAAGAAATGGTTCTTTGTAGATTGTGCAATACATTTAGTAAAAAATAATCCTGCTCCAGCATTTTCTTCGTTTCCACCTAATCTTGGCGTAGTACCCGATATTCCAGGAGTCAACGCTTTTATTATTGCTTCTTTACTAGTTGAAATTCTATGGTTTCTAACAATTGAATTAAAAAGACCTTTCCCAGCATCTGATATACCTATTGATATTTTCTTTTTCCTTGCATTATAAGTTGCACAAATATTGGCACCGAAAGTAGCGTCTGAATGTTCTAAAACATTTCTTAATATTTCACTAAAAACATGCTTAATGACTCTTGAATTTTCACGATTAGTATGCAATATAGGGTCAATTGTTTTAATAAATTCTTCTAACTCTTCGCTATTCCTTATTTTTTTCAACGGAATAAATCTTCCAGTTTCTTCATGTTCTTGAGTATCAATTATATTGGCAGCACCGAAAGCACGGAATAGTCCCATTCTTTGAAGATATGGAATAGACCGAATTTGTGGATTAATTTCACCGCGTAAAACATATCCATTTTCTTTTATTATATCACCAATTGCTGCGTAAAACGCAAGTGCGACAGGGTGTAAGGCAACATAATTAGGGTGAAAAGCCAAATCAATTGCTTTATCACTATCAAATTCAAAGTTATTTTCCTTATACAAAGAATCAAAATTTCGTAGTGCAACACTATTAGGGATATACAATTTAGCCATTTATACGTTTTTAAAATGTTGAAAAATAATACAAATCTTTGCTAAGTAAAAAAAGTCCGCAAAAGTAGAAAAAAACAAGGAAAGCAGTACCCCCTCAGTATAAAAAGCAAAACGGCAACCTCCGTCTGAAAGTTGCCGTTTTTCAGCACTAATCATTCAAATAATCGAAATCCCTTTTCCCTGTTAAGGCTTCTCGTCCATCCAGAAATTCATTTTTGTAGTAAAGTAGATGTGAGTATGTAGAATATGTATCGTTGAATTGTACGTGGGCAACACGTTCGTCAATAATTTTATCAACATCCATTTCTTCATCAAATTCTAATAAATACGTATCATAGACGTAAGGCAGCATCTCGGCAGCTTTTTTTTGTCTAAACCGATAAGCCGCCATGCGGACAGCAATTCGCCAATCGCTGTAAGCATCTATGGGGATAGGTTCATCAAATTCTTTTAATACCTTGAGGTCTTCATCCAAACCTTCATAATTGAGGTCACGGTTGCGCCCCCTATAGTGTTCGTATGCCTTGTACAACGCTTTGGTGCGTTCATCTTCTACAGCTTCTATAAATTTGTCTACATCCCAACTATCTAAATCAGGTACATACACATAAGGTATAGGATTCCCTTCTTCATCCAATTCTTCAGATTTATGTGGTTTATACGTCCCATTCGCTTTGCTTTCAGCAACACGCGCTTCATAACTTATATTCGATCCTTTTCTTCTATATTCTTCCTCTTTTTCGCCTCGAATATTGGGCAAATTGATTAAATGTGTGGTGCCTTGATAAATATCAAAGAACTGATACAAATCAGGTAGCTCCACACAATCCCAGCCACTCAGTGCTTCCGCTTCTGGCTCGCCTTCATGGTCATCATAAAACAATTGATTTTTAAATCTATCGTAATCCTGCCAAACATCTTCCATATAACAGTCATTGCAGTTACCCCAATCAATCTTTTCATTTAAAAAACGGATACAGAGGTCTATTTCAGCTTCTGTAATAGGCGGAATAAACGGACAAGAACGAATATTTTCAGAGGAAGACCAATAGTCAAAGTCCGGAATGATATCCACCAAGGGGAGTTCAATCAGACAAGCTCGCCATTGACATTGTAAATTGAACAATTTCTTTTGCAATATTTGTTCAAGATATCTTTCCGCATGATGATAAAACCGCATTTGATACGATTCATAGTGTTCCTCATAAAAAGTTTCCCGTGTGTAATCGTTGTGTTTCCTTTTGGCATAATCCGTAATGAATTTCTCGATACTATCGGGATTAAATTTAGCATAATACGCCAAATAGTCAGGGTTGGTGCGGAGATGCTCGATGTGTTGTTCGACTGTCCAATTGGTGTAATCTAACCATTTTTTAGGTGTTCTTTTCATTTGTTGCACTTTTTTTGAAAGGTGATACGATAGGAAATATACTTTTGTTGTACAAATATAAAACAAATATAAAAATATAATACAGTAATGAATCGTTCGTGTATCAATACTTCAGAATCTCAAAAAAAAAGGATGAATTTACATGTTGTAAATTCATCCTTTTTTTTTTGAGATTCTATTTTAATCATTACGCTATGGGTTGCATTTTTACCGCATAGTAATTAATCTGACCTTTCTTGATTTTGACTTTGTCCACGACAAGTGTTTCGTAGCCTTCTTTTGTAAATATGAGTTGGACTTCTTTATGGTTCTTGATTTCCAAAGCAGGATTGCCTTCGCCATTGATAAAAGTCTTGAAACCGATGGTTGGACATTCGACATTGAAATTCGTCAGCAATGCTTTCGTCAAAATATCTTTGGGCAAAAATTTTGCTTTTGTTGTCTTTGTCAGTGGCGCATCCATAACGCTGGCTTTTTCAAAAATATCGTAAAAAGTGGGGTTTGACTTCTTGAAATTGGGCAAAAGCCGCTGCCACCATGGCATCTTTAACATTATTTTTTGTTTTCGCTACATGCTTACGGTCATGGCTAATCAAACCGTCCACACGGCGAATTTCTGGAATCAAAGCCACAAACTCATCCGCTTCCGCCTTGAATGTCGGGTTGGTGGCAATATCCGTTGCATACGTTTGATATACTTTCTCAACAGCTTGATACATTTTAAATTTGGCACTCTGCTTATTGTCCATGTTTATTGGATTTTAAGTTAAAAAATATATTTATGAATAACAAAAATATATATTCAAAAAATATGCCAATTTATTTTGTATTTGGTTTTACATTTTCTATTTGCCGCTTTTTTTATGTTTTTCGGTTATAAGAAAATGGATTAGGCAACCCAATCGCCTAATCCATTTTTGATTTGATACTTACAGATTTGAGATAACACCCTCAATAAACAACACAATCTGATTTTTATCTTTCAGTTTGGGCATTGCTCGACCTTTACCATAGCGAAATGCAGATTCGATTGTTTTTCCATCCGATAATCCATAATAAAATCCTGCGCTAAAATCAATACTGGCATTGTCGTCAATACTGTTATGTACACCTACGACATATTTAACTCTTTTTGACAATACCTCGGCTTGATTTGTGGAGTAACAAGCATTCAAAACAAGCACCTCAATCGGAATTTTATCGTCTTCAATGAACGTTTGAAAATTGTAATCGAGCGTCGCGTCATTGATTAACATGGCACCGCCGTACCCGCTTTTATGAAAAATGAGACCGATGTTTTCTTTCCAATCAGGACGACCAATGCCGCGACCGAATGCTTCTAATTCTCCGTTCGCATCGCTGCCATGTCCTGCGAAATGCAGAATATTTGGGCGAAATGTATTTGTTTTTTCTTGAAAACCTTCTAAATCTGTACAGAACTCTGATTTTAAAACCAAACGTTCTTTTGCACCCTTATCTTCCAATTGTTTGGCAATTCCAGCATATTCTGCTGTCAAGTTTAATTTACCTGTGTCAAAAGGATTTGCGCCGAGAAATAAGATTTTTTTTGCCGTAGGTTTAGCTACTGCTTTTTTCTTTGTTACTTTCTTTGGAACAGCTTCCGCCGCGCCTTCCTCAACCTTGTCGTTGGTTTTGTCTATACCGTTTAAAAGGTTCAAAAGCCGATGATTCAACTTCGCTTTTTCTCGTGCAAGCTCTTGAAAAGACAATAAACCCATCGTTTCTTGTCTATTGAGCGCAACCAATTCGCCTTTCAAAAGATTAATATCGTCTTTGAGTTGCTTTTGATTATTTGCATGAGCCCATGTTGCAACGGCATCCATTGCTTCTTTGAGTTTGGCTTTGCCGATAAAGTCGTGTACTTTTTCTTTGAGTTCTTTTATGTCCATAATGCCTTCTTTTTTAATTTTTTGAGTAAGCCAATCAAATTTACTGAGGGGTATATTTTCAGCATAAAGTCGTTCTAAATTTTCTAAACCTTTCAAAGGGGTCAAATCTTTCACTTGTGTTGAAGATATATTGAGTAGTCGCAAATCATTCAAATATTGAAGTGGTTTCAAATTTTTAACATAAGTATCTGAAATATCAAGCTGTTGCAGATTAATCAAGTACTTCAATG
>JANMJN010000182.1:0-5842 GCA_031371355.1 Saprospiraceae bacterium | reverse complement strand
TTCATCGGGTTGAGAGCTAAAGCTATCAAAACGAGGGCTAAAGGCACTAATGGTTGATAGGCAAATATCGTCTTTTCCCTTTTCATTAACACAACGACTAAAAAAGGCATTAGCAATTGCACCAAAAACAATATGTCGTTTACGCCACCAACGCCTGCAAAAACCCATTTCCGTAACGCACCGTGCAAGGTCGTGTACAAAAAATAAAACAACAATAGGTTTTGATTCCTTTTTAAATCACTTGCCGTTAATTCGGTCATATCTATTTTTTCATGTTTTTTTACTTTGAATACTGAGGGTAACACTTTCTTTTAAAGGTGTATCTCAAAAGGTTTTTAGCACATCTCAAAAGGTTTTCGGCGAATCTCAAAAGGTTTTTCTAACCTCTTTTAGTTTTTGACCGTCTTTTCTGGGCAAATAAAGTCAACCAATCTTGCACCCAAAGCCATCATTGTTAAAGTTGGATTTGAGTGTGAACCCGTTGGAAAAACGGACGTACTGCACACATATACATTATCGTGTCCCCAAACCTTTAATTGCGGGTCAACGACCCCCGTTTCAGGTGTTGCGCTCATTCTGGTACCGCCAATGTGATGATTGGCATCTGTTAGATACGTTGCCCAATCTGGATTGTTCGGATATACATGTGAATAGATGTTTAACTTGCCCAATGACAGCCTTTCGAATTCATTTTTCAAAAAAGTTGCCATTATATTGACCGTCTGCCACGTTTTAGGACTGATTGTCCAATGAATTTTAGCTTTTGGGATACCGAAATCGTCATTTTCGTTGCTCAAACCGATAAAACTGTCCGTTGTGGGTTCTTGTTCCAACATCAAATTGATGCGTGGCAAGGCTTTGTGTTTGTAAACGAACCCCTCAGTAATAAGAGCTTTTGCCGTCAAAAAATAACTGTCTGCGTTTTTAACAATTTTTTTCACGGCAACCGCATGACGTAAATCCCTAAGGTTTATAAGACCTGAATAAGGATTATCTTCTGGATTTTCATACTCCCTGAACTCAACGAGGGCGGAAGCATTGACCAATGCGTGGGCTTTTTGGGCGGCTTCGGTGAGGCTTAATCGGACAGAATACTTTCTTTTTTTGTAAATATGGGTATTGAATACAGATTGCAACTTGTAACGGTTCGGATGATTCACTGAACCGATTTCGATACACGGATGATCCATAAAACATTTACCTAACCAACCCGAATGATTGCCAATACCGTGTTTCACTTGATGGTTATTGGACAACAAAATGCGATTGGTTTCGATGCCGCCTGTTGTTAAAATGAGATTTTTTACAGGAATATAAGTTTGTTGCTTCTTAAAATTGCTAATTTGTATCTTTTCAGCCCCCCCCTCAGTATTTAGGTCAATTTTTGTTAAAACAGCGTTGTAAATGACCGTAACGTGCTGCTTTAAATGGGTATCGTAGAGCTTTCTAAGGTTGGGTTGCGGAGCCCATTTCGAAAAATGCTGATATATGAGTTCTTCGTTGGTGTTTATTTTTTCATAGTTGAGCCGTTTGAAAATATCGTCTTTGTAATCCCATTCATCAATATTCATAAACCGATTGGCGACGGGATAGTACGGTGTTAAATCGCTCAAATTAATCGCCCAACCTGTGTTTGCCATCCAACCTTTTTCGTCAAAATCCAATTGTGTGAAAGGCAGTGATTGTCCGCCCCACGCAATTGATGTGCCGCCGACGGCTCTTTTGCGCCCGTTTATGGCATTTTCTACAATTTTCCCTGTTTGTTCAACTTTGTTGAGTGCTTGTCGTGTATCATCTTCTTCAAAATGCCCTGATTCGATGACCAAAACCTTTTTGTTTCTTTCAGACAATTTAACCGCCAATAAAATGCCCGCTACACCCGCGCCGATGATGGTAAAATCGAAAGACTGGTCTAAATTACTGAGGGGGGTCTTATCAAAATCTATATACGGCATTTAATGGTAGTATTTTGAAAAGCTATTCATATTGTCTTGCAAGTGTTCAATGTTCCGCGTTGAAAAAATAACCTTTCCCTGAGGGTTTTGCATTGCCGCTTGGGCTAATATAAAACCGACTTTATCTTTTACGGCAACTTCATCCAAAGCTAAAAGGTCTCTGTTTTTCAAACAACTGTGGTGAAAATGGGTCTTATTGGGAAATTTTATCATTATTTCTGTTACGTCACTATCAATATGCCCTTCATATTGTAAAACATCCCAGTCTTTTAAAGCTTCTCTATCGAGTGTTTTGATGTCTAAAATATTTGAACCAATGCCAATCGCTCGGATACGACCTTGTTTTTTCAAATTCATTAAAAAATCAAAGGCTTCATCGGTCAAAAAATGTGGCAGCCCTTCGTGTAGTAAGTAATAGTCCACGTAATCGGTTTTCAAACGGCTTAAACTGTCATTAAAACTGGCTTCAATGTCTTTTTTGCCAATTTTTCGATACTCTACTGGCACATAGCCAGATTCATCCGTCACTAAAACCGTTTTACTTAAGGCTGTTTTAGCTCTTTTTAAGTGATAATTTAAGGGCAAAAGCAACTGAACGGGCATTAATCCTGTTTCAAAAGAGTCGCCTAATCCAAACTTAGTGGTTATGGTTACTTCTTTGCGTTTTCCCTTTAAAAATGAACCGTAAATGAGTTCGGAGTAGCCTCTACCATACAAAACAGCGGTGTCAAAATGCCTAATGCCTTGTTCATAAGCTGTATTCAATAGTTCTTTTACGATGGTATAGGATTTCAAACTGGTTAAAGCAGCACCGCCAAAGCCTAAATGATTGTTAATTGGTTTCATCTTCATATTGATAAGACTAAATCAAAAGGCAAGCTGCAAATCGCTCTATTCTTTTGTGTAACTATAAGCCCTTGATGTATTGTCTGTGATATAAGCATCCACAATTTTTGCACGAAGTGGTTTCTCAAAATACTGATGTACCCAATAAGACGACAAAAGCAAAATGAGTATAAAGACTGTAAAACTCTTCCATGAATTGAAATCACTTGTGAATATCAGAACAAAAGAAGAAATGGGAAATTGAAGTAAATAAACCCCATAACTGATATCACCTAATATCACAAAGCTCTTGTTATTCAAATATTTTATTGAAAAAGACTCATTTTGTAATAGCGACACAATCAAGACGGTATAAATCAACAGTAAGCCCAATTGTTTGAGCGACATACCTATTAAGAGGGGTTTAAAAGTCCATATAAAAATGAATAAGCAGCCCCCTAAAGACATGAATAACAATTGTTTAGTGGGTATTGTCACGTTTTTTATATACAAGAATCCTAAGACATTGCCCCAAAAGAACACTGGCAACCGAACTATCGGATGTTGGTACAAAAAGCCGCCTTTGAGGTCGGGTCTTAGGAACGGATAAGACCTACTTTCCAAAAAGTAACTGGCTGCCATAATCGTCAAGAGGATTGTTATGGCAATATAAATAGCTGTCCGAAGGCTTTTGTCCTTAAGTTTTACTATATATAAAGGGAAAAGCAAGTAAAAAAAGAACTCACAACTGATAGACCAAGCAGGGTAGTTAATAGAGCCAGAATAAAACCACGACTGAATCATGAGTAACTCCAAAGGCAACTTTAACGACAAATGTGAGTGGTTGTAATGAACTAAAAAATGATACGCTAAAGTCAAAAACAAAGCGAAAAGATACAACGGATAGATACGTGCAATCCTTTTGACGTAAAATGTCGCTACCGACAACTTGTTTTGACCTATTTGCTTTTCGTAAGCCACGACCAAAATGAAACCAGACAACAGAAAAAAGAAACTGACAGCTTCTCCTCCGTTATTGACCAGTACATTTCTAATTGGTGAATAATGATTTACGACAACGAGCATGGCTGCGATAAAACGCAACACGTAAATGAAGTTGGTGTTATTTTTCATGCTGTGAAAACACCCCCTCAGTATAGCCCTTCAGTGGATTCTACAAAGCTGCATACCAATACATTTATTTCTAAAATATAGAACTTTAGAATTTTTAATCAAAAAAAAAATGATTAATTGTGTGTTATTGGATAGTCAAATTTTGGCGAATCATGTCCAATGAGATTAAAGAGGAAGAGGTAATAGATAATAAATGGTATATAAATTCAAAAAACCGTTCCAATTAGTGGATGATGGATAATGGATTGTGGATAATCTATGAAATGTAAAATTATCCATTATCTATCATACTTGATGCTTGAGCCTTTTCAACACTTGGTTTAGCACTGATAATCGCTAATCTTTGAGCCAATTTATGTGAAGGCTTTTCTATCAATAAGTAAACAATATACGATATTAGCAGCGATAAGACAATATAAACAGGATAAGTGTAAATATTTAAAACTAAAATCAAAGCTAAAAACTTCACACCCAAACCATGACACAGATATAAAGAATAAGAGAACTTGCCGCCCAATTCAAGGCTTTTTACGGAGGGGTGTGTTTGGTAATACACAATTTCTCTTTCAATCCATTTGACTATGAACAAGGCGAAAAAATTCAAAATGATGATGTCGCTGAGATAGGCTTGAAACTTTAAAACATGAAGGACAATACTTCCTCCATAAATACCTAAGCGATAGTACATTAATTCCCTGTACGTGATATTTTTTATTGATATGCTTAAATCATCAATTCTTTCAGCAATCAAAACGCCCAATAGCCAAATGGGTAACCCTATCAACCACGTTACAAACTCGCCTGTTTGCCAATAAGTGCCATAGTAACCCATGTCTTTTTGATAAATAAAGGACATTATCTCGTTTTGACATAAGAGAAGAACGAGGGCAATTTGTATCAGGTATGCGATGCGGATCTTCGCTAACCATGTTAGGTTTATCTTTCTTAAAAATGGATAAATTGTATAATATGCCAGTTCACAATACAAACTCCATATCGGAATTAAAACAAACGAATCGAAATAAAATGCTACCGTGGAGATAACAATCAAAGGAATACCGATGCGCACCCACCTCCGAATGAGGAACTTTTTGACATTAAGTGCCTTATCTTTAACAGGATAATGCACGACGAAACCAGAAATGATGAAAAAAGCGATAACGGCTCCGATGCCATTGAATGAATTTGCCAATATAGCGGCTGTGTATTTTCCAATGAGCGTATCAGAGCTTTTTAAGGCTTTGACATAAGGGTTGTCTAAGTGTGATAAAAGGACGATTAAAGCTAAAACGAATCTTAGGCTGTCCATGCCGTTGATCCAATTTTTATAGTTTCTCATTGTAGTAGTAAGGTTTTGTTTGCTAAAATACTGTGGGGGGGGCAAACAACGAATCAAGCTGTGGCTTTCTGTAGAATACTATACAAGGTTCTTTTATATTTAGCATAAGAAAATTCTTGTTTACGAATCGTTGTGGCTTTAGTTTTTTCCACTAAGTTATTGCCGTTGAACAACTGCTTGATTTTTTGAGCCAAATCATCGGCGCTCCCACTTTTAAAGATATACCCCGCCTCGCCAACGGCTTCAATCATGGGCGGTTGATCGGAAGCAATAATCGGCAAGCCCAATGAAATGGCTTCTGCTATGACCAACGGATTGCCTTCTTTGTGGGTTGACGACGGTACGACAAGCACTTTTGACTGCAAATAAGCCTCAATGATTTGTTCATTGTTCAATCTGCCCAAGTACGTGATGTCCACTTCCTTCATTTTGGTATAAGCCAACAGCGCTTCTTTATCCTCCCCTTCTCCTGCAAAAGCGATTTTCAGATTTAACATCGGTTTTATCTTAGAAAGGGCATCAATCAATATAAAAATGCCTTTGCCTTCAATCATGCGCCCTGCAAAGAGAATGTCGTAGGTTTTGTTTT
>JANMJN010000166.1:0-4044 GCA_031371355.1 Saprospiraceae bacterium | reverse complement strand
GCGGTTTTTGCTAAAGACAAAGCCCGTTTTATTAAAAAATATCCAGACATCAGCCGCAATAGAGCGAAGGGTTTTGACCAAAAAGCCCAACCTATTGAGTACTGGAAAGGTGTAAATATCAGCGGTGTTGAAAACCGTTTGTCAACGATGCTCGACATCAATCGGCGAGGAAATAAGCAGTTGAATTTTTTTGAAATCGTCGCCGATGACCGTTTGAATGTCGTGCTAAACGACAGACGAGGTGTAACGATATTGCGCTCTGAACAATCGCTGCACCCTGAACAAGTGGCTGGTTTTCAGTCACTTGTGAATGAATCTGCTAAATTGCCCGATGCTTTTGAGCCTTATGAACACAAAGGCGAAAAGCTGTTTGGTTTTCGCTTACGTGATAAAACAGGTTGCATCATTGCGTTCCATCCTTTTAGCTATGCGACTGCAGAGGCACGTGACAATGCCTTGCACTATACACGCCTTGTGGCTCGGGACGACGACCGTTTGCCTGTCGAATTTGTTGCCAAAACCAAGGGGTATTACGCTCATGTGCAAACGGCAGAAGGCAAAGCGGCTTTCAAAGCAACACAAACTGCAGCGACGGAATCGGACGCTCAAGCCATCTCCTTACAAATCCGACGTGCCGCAGCGGAGCGGACGCTTTACGAAAAAATTCAAGTGCCGTCTCAAGGTTTTACCTTCGGATTGCGTCCTTTTGTGGGAACAAATGTCGCGTTAGCCCCCCCTCCGTATTTGGCGATACATCCGTTGTTTTATAAAAATGAAAAGGATTGTGAAGCGGTTTTGGATAAAATACACCATTTTTTTAGTGATAATCCCTTGAAGATTGTTGTTTCGCAACTTCTTCAAAGACATCGGTGGGCTGTGGCAACGCCCGAAGGAGAAGTGCTTGAAAGCCTTCATTTTTTTAAAACAATGCCTCAAACCCGTGCGGCGGCTCGTTTGGCACTCCAATTGGCGACAAATGCCGATAATTATGACCCAAAATCCAACGCTGATGGCACTGTGTCTTTGCGCATTGTGAAACTTGAGACTTACCCTTCGGAAGAGCCGAGTGGACAAATCAAATTCAAAAAGCTTAAAACACCGATTGCGGTGACGAAGCCTTTTGATTCACTGAAAGAAGCGGAAGCGGCAATAGGTACCATCATGCTTTTAGTCGAAGCTATTTTGCAAAAGCTTAATAATCAAAGTATTAGAAAAGAAAATGAACCAGATGTTGCCATCAAATTGGAGAGAGCAGAAGGCTTGTTCAAAGCTGTTTTGTCTTTGCCTGATGGTTCAATTGGTTTGGCTGATGTGAGTCGGCATTTGACGGCTGATGCTGCTGAAATTAATTTTTATAATGATTTACAAGCTGCTTGTGCGGGGTTTTGGCGCAACGAATCGGTCAATAATGGCTGCGCAAAAGGTTTTCAATTAGCCAATAATGCTGATTTGAAAACCATTATTGCGGAGCATCCAAACCTCTATACGACCGATGGTGAATGCGAAAAAGTACAAGAGTCTATAAAAAATTGGGTGTGCGCCAACCGTGCCCTCACAAACATTGAGACGGTCAATGACACATGGCAATTTCAACTTGTTTGCTTGGATAATCAAGGAAAATTGGCGGTTATACTGAGGGGTCTTGAAGAACAAAATAATCAAGACGAAAATTCGATAAAAACGTTTTTTCATAAGAAGGTACGTCCAGCCTTATTGGCTTTTACTGAAAGTCAAATTGAAAAAACAATAATAGAGGACACATTTGGCTTCAATTATCAGAACAATAGTAGTCGTCTGGCGGAACATCCTATGTATTATGCAACTGAAAAAGACAGAGATAAGGTCATTGATAAATTAGAAAATTGCCTTCAAACAATCATTAACAATGGTTTTGTGATTGACGAAGATGTGTGTAAATGCTTGGATATTGATGGAAAAGAACGTACTGACGACCGTCGCAGGTGGCGTGTACGCGATGAGCAGGTGCGGTTAGCGATTTATCAACCTCAAATAAATTGTGCAGTAGCCACCAATGTATTGAAAAAACTTGCCCATCAATACGCGTGTCGCACCCCTCAGTATAGCAACATCGTTGTCGGTGATGGAGCAATTATCAACGACGGTTTGGGCAGTTGGCAATGGATTATTTGCAACGGGCAATATATGTTCTGGCAAAGCGCGGGGTTTGACTCAAAAGAAAAAGCGCGGACTGATTTTGAAGCCCAACTCATGCCTTTAATGACGGCTGCTCGTGACCTCAAAAACTATAGAGTCCGCAGCAATATCAACCAAGAAGCGGAGGAATTTGAAGACTCTGAAAAAGCAAAAAAGATTACGGAACAATACTTCATTTTGGAATTGCTCAATTCTGCGGGACACGTGATTGTGGACAGTGGCAAGCACTTTTGTCAAATGTCGGAAGTCTTTCCCGCTATTGCAAAAAGGCATGATTTTGCGCTACTTTTCCCTTTGGTTGAAACGGCAAAAGGTATTGATTTCCAAATATTTAACGATACAGAACAAAGTGTCGAATGGCGCAGCGCTC
Source organism: Saprospiraceae bacterium (assembly GCA_031371355.1). Lineage (GTDB taxonomy): Bacteria > Bacteroidota > Bacteroidia > Chitinophagales > Saprospiraceae > JAAFJT01. Next base: position 1,499 of record JANMJN010000166.1, on the reverse strand, counting down.
AGTCATATCAGACATGGCAAACGGCATTAGAAGCCTTTGATACCTTCATAGATATGCTGGGTTTTGAATCACATTATTTCATCATTGGTGATGCCGAATGTGGTTGTCAAATTGCTTTGACGGAGGTCTTGCTGGAAGGCGCCGAAAGCTTTTTTACCCGCGTGGTTTCGGAGGAAGAAGTCCTTGTAGGTGGAGTAAGAGTAACAAAGAAAATTATTAACACAACCGATAGCGAAGCGGATGCGCATAGTTGGCGACAAGTTGAAAATTTCCTCGATGCCTACCAAGCCGTTGACCCATCGCGGTTAATTTCTATTTATACCGACGAAGCGGATGGTCGTTACCGTTATCGGTGGCAGCTTGTAGGCGCGGATTATGACTTAGCAAGGCATCCAAAAGCTTTTCATACGGCATTTGAAAGTGGCTTGGAACGTGATGTACTTTTTGGTTTGAGCCAAAATGTGCAAAATGCGCAACTCAATAAAGGCAAAACTCAAGTGGCAGCATTGGCAGCCGATAAGCCTAAAATGATTTCTGAAATATTGGACATTTTAACCGACGCTCAGTTAAATCTATTGAGTCGTTTAGAGAACTATTTTATCATCGTAGAGCGAGATAAAGACGGCAATGTCCTCCAATATTTGATTGGAGTGCGCGATCCTCAAACAGGGCAACCGACAGTTTTTGAGCATGAATATAAATCACTGGCTGAAATGTTGGAAGCGATTGAATTCGTTTATTCGACCTTGCAGCAAGGGTATATTGCGCCGCGTGTAGAAGGCGGTTTTGGCTTCGAGATTAAAGTGTTAAACGGTACGCAACAGGTTCAATTATTGGGTTTGACGGAAACTTATGCCTTTTCTAAGTATGAAGTGATTTGGGAAAGTGTGAAAACTTATCCAGAAAAAAACGGGATTGACCTCGATAATGATTACCATAATTGCCTCAATTTAATCAAAAACAAGGCAAATTATATACAAACCCAAGCGTCAGATGGTTCAATGTTGTTGGTTATCCGCAATCCTGCACAAATTTTAGCGACTTCACCACGCCGCTATCTCAGCCGTACCTCAGCGAAAAAAGCGGCTGAACGAGCGTTGACTTATGTGGATACTGAGGGGTTGCATTTGATTGAGCACGTGCTTTTGCGCCCGCGTCATGGACGAAAAAACGATGCAGATTCGCAGCGTTTATTGATGCCCATTCAAGTGACTCAAGCAGAGATAACCGCACAACAAGACCTGAATGCAGACATTGATTTTAAAAACTACATCATCGGTGGCGACCCTTATTCGATGACGGCAACTGTCATTTTGCCTTATTGGTCGAGGCGGTTCCGCAACGTTGATTTCAGACGATTTTTTGAAAACACCTTGCGTCGGGAAACACCTGTACACATCTGGCTCAATATCCTCTGGATTTCACCCGAACAAATGCAGGCTTTTGAACGCCAGTGGCGGCGCTGGCTAAATAGTGTAAATGACCCAAATTCAAGCGCT
>JANMJN010000132.1:0-1644 GCA_031371355.1 Saprospiraceae bacterium | reverse complement strand
CCGTCATCATCCAAGGATTGAAGATATTGAAAGTTTGCCCATTCGTATTTGCCCAAGCTGGCAAACTGAATAAGTCATTGCGTCCTTGTCTGGGTTCAGGAAAGACTTCAATATCTGGCAAAATAGATGATTTAGCAGCATTCACTGTTTCATCGGCATAATTAAAAGTGCCATAACCTGAATTACTGACAATATCTGCATCGGCTTGTTGGTCGCGTTGAAGATGGTCCCAACGCATAAAGACGACACGCCCCGCGTTATCAATCATCGGATTGAAGTCTCCTGAAGGTGCATGGGTTAACATGGTTACACCATCTGCCTCTGAACAAGCTTTTGGGTCGAGTCGCCAAATGCCTGACACCACGGCAGCAGATTCATATTCATCTAATTGTGGGTATAGATGCGCCAAACCACCACGCGGTTTGTCTGAAGTAAAGATAATGCGATCATCTGTGCCATAAATAGGTTGAATATTGTTGTAACCCGTTGGTTGATTGGGTACAAGCGTGATAACAGGCGTTTCATTTTGTCCTAAACCTGTGATTTCGTAAATCTTCCATTTAAAAGTCAGCACTTGATAACGCTGTGTCGGCGCACCCACGACCATACTAAACAAAGCCTTCTGTCCATCCCAATGTACTGAGGGGTCTCGAACAGCGATAGCCGTTGCCCCTTGCATACCATTTTGCCCGTAACCCGCCGTTTGTGTCAAGTTTTTCAGCGTTCCATCGGGATAACGGATGTACAAATCACCGCCCCGTGAAATGGCGTCCATACTGGCTTGGTGATTGCCAAATGTTTCCATGATACTGCCAAATCCATTCGGATTCGGGACTTGGCTACAAAAAAGAATCGGATTGGGTAGGTTTTGAGCGAATAGAAAATGCGCATAAAAGCCGATGAGTCCGGAGATAATGAGTCTTAGATACATAATTCACATGATTTTGTGGATTTAAGAATAAAAAATAATCCAAATATAAGCAGTTGCTATAAATGAATACAGTTGATAGTATAAATTCATTACTTTTTTTTAATGTTTTAGTTTCAACTATTATTCAGATAGAAGACTCAAGGATCAAAAACATTGGAAGCAAAACATGCTTATCGTGTATAAAAATGCAAATAGTTATTAGAAACTTCACATGCCGTAATAATTAACAATATATTTGTACAAAAATATTATCTTAAAACAAACAACAGAACAAAATGAAGACCGTAGCTCTGAAAGCATACCTACAAGATTTAGTTGCAGAAGCTCAAATAGACAAAGCATTGGATGCCATACTAAAATGGGCAAGAACCAACGATGATGATTTAGCCAATGACACGTTATTATTAATGTCGCGTTATAAATCGTTACAAAAACAGCTGACAAGTGGTTTGATCGGAAATAGTGAAGCCAATATAACCAGTGCGCGGATTACCAATTCTTTAAACACTTATATCGCAAAACTGCCTTTGGATGCTGTCATCGAAATTAATGGTACTAATGAGCAAGCCCCTCCTACCACACCCAGAAACCTCATCCCTCCTATTGTTACGCCTACGGATAAACTTAAGATTTTGATGCTAACGGCGAATCCCGCAGGTACGACTGCCGTGAATTTGGACAAAGAACATTCTCGAATAGCAGAAAAACTGCAA
>JANMJN010000106.1:0-3012 GCA_031371355.1 Saprospiraceae bacterium | reverse complement strand
AAAAGCGAATTTCTATCAATTTCAGCGTACAAAAGAGCTGCTTTTTCGGCATTGCGTCTTTGCATTTCAAGGACACCGCCTTGTGCTTTTGTCCAACGTAGTGCCAACATCGAAACATAAATCGGAAAAGTCGCCGCCGTATGATAGAGAGAATATGTCGAAACATGCGTTTTATAATCAAAAATCGTTGGAATGGTGCGTTTGACCTTTCTTTCCAACATATCTTTTCTAATGATGACACACGTTATACCCGCCATACCAAAATTCTTTTGAGCAGAAGCGAAAATGACCCCAAATTTATCCATTTCTAAGGGTTTTGTCAAAAAATCGGAGGTCATATCGGCTACTAAAGGCACTTTTACTGAGGGGTATTCGTGATATTGCGTCCCATCAATCGTTTCATTTGACACCACATGCAGGTATTGTGCGCCGCGTGGCAACGACCAATCTTTTGGAATTCTATCGTAATTTGTCTCTTTTGACGATGCTAAAACATGGACTTTACAGATTTGCGAAGCCGCGTTTATAGCCCTTGTCGCCCAAAAACCCGTTTCCACAACAGCGATGGATTGGCGAGGGTTGACCAAATTCATGGGTGCAATCGCCAATTGAGCCGATGCACCGCCTTGCACCCAAATGACTTCATAATCATCGGTTAAACCATACAATGCTTTTATCAAAGCCGTTGCTTCTTCAATGACGGCTATGAATTTGGGGTTGCGATGACTCATTTCGGCAAAAGAGATGCCCGTATGGTCAAATTCTATTAAACTGTCTGCCGCTTCTGCCAATACTGAGGGGGGCATGGTGGCAGGACCCGCACTGAAATTGTGAATCTTCATTACTTTTGATTGCTAATTTATAAATGTGGTTTTATTTAAAATGCAAAAAATGCGGTGCAAATCTCTTAAATCTTGCGTCCAATCATTCGATCTTATTAAAAAAACTAAAAAATAACTCTTTTAAAACAAAATAAAATTTGGTGTGTTTTAAATATTAATAAACATTTTTTAGACCAATCAGTGGTCTTAAATCAAAATCAATAAAATTATGAAAGTAGAAATTTGGTCGGACGTTATGTGTCCTTTCTGTTATATCGGAAAACGTAAATTTGAAAATGCCTTAGCTCAATTTCCTCAAAAAGACACCGTTGAAGTGGTCTGGAAAAGTTTTCAACTCAATCCTGATATGAAAACTGACCCCAGTAAAAACACCCATCAGTATTTGGCAGAAGTCAAAGGTTGGACACTCGATTATGCAAAAAGTATGAGCGATAACGTCACAAATATCGCTAAACAGGTCGGTTTGACCTATAATATGAACAAGGCTGTTGTCGCTAATTCGTTTGATGCACATCGCTTTTCACATTTGGCGAAGCAATATGGCTTGCAAGATGCCGCCGAAGAACGACTGTTTAAAGCCTATTTTACTGAGGGGTTGAATACAGCCGACCACGATACGTTGATTCAATTGGGTACAGACATTGGTTTGGACGCTGAAGTAGTTCGTCAAATGTTAGAAAGCAATCAGTTTGCCGATGACGTTCATCGTGATATTTATGAAGCACACCAAGTGGGCGTTCGGGGCGTTCCTTTCTTCGTTTTAGGGGAGAAATATGCGGTTTCAGGTGCACAAGAGAGCGCTTTGTTTCTGCAAGCCTTGACTCAAACATGGGCAGAAGTAGGCAAACCTCAAACCATTTTAGAAGGGGAAACATGTGATCTTGATGGCAATTGCTAAAACCTTATCTTAATGAATCGAAAAAACTTTTTAAAAACGATTATGACAACAACCGCAGCCGTTTCACTCAGCACTTCTATAAAGGCTTTGTCTGAAAGCCTGACAGAGCAAGACGAAAAAATGCCCGTCCTTTTTGTTGGTCATGGCAGTCCGATGAATGCGATTGAGCAAAACGAATTTACCCGTGCTTGGCAATCTTTGGGCAAAGAATTGCCAAAACCCAAAGCGATTCTATGCGTTTCGGCGCATTGGCTCACACGCGGTACGCACGTGACGGCAATGCCTAAACCTAAGACTATTCACGATTTTGGCGGTTTTCCAAAAGCCCTTTTTGATGTGGAATACCCCGCTTTAGGCAATCCCGAATTGGCAAAAGAAGTGGCTGATGGCATCACATCAACCACTGTTGGTTTGGATACAGACGAATGGGGTTTCGACCACGGCAGTTGGTCTGTTGTCAGACCGATGTATCCCGATGCTGATATTCCTTTGTTGCAATTGAGTATTGATTACCACAAGCCCCCTCAGTATCACTACGATTTGGCGAAAGAATTGGCATTTTTACGCAAAAAAGGTGTGTTAATCATCGGTAGCGGCAATATGGTACACAATTTACGGATGGCAACGTTCAACAACATGAATGGTCCTGGCTTCGATTGGGCAATTGAAATGAATGATATTTTCAAGAAAAACATCAACGACGGCAACCACAAACCCTTGATTGATTACCACTCTTTGGGCAAAGCAGCTGAATTAGCCATACCGACACCTGACCACTACTACCCTCTTTTGTACAGTTTGGCTTTGCAAGAAAAAGATGAAAAAGTGAGCATTTTTAATGATAAAGCGGTGGCAGGGTCTTTGACGATGACTTCGGTAAGGATTGGGTGAATCCTTAGTAGCCGCAACCCAAAAGTTCTTTGCACCGTGTTGGAAAGTAATATTTAAACAAAAAAAAATTGACTTATGCAACGCAAAGAATTTTTGAAACAAGGTTTTACACTATTAGGATTTGCAACTATCGCCCCTTTCATCGCTTCATGCAACAAAGACAGCAGTGGTAGTTCCCTTGCTTGTGGTTCAACCACGCCAAGTGAAACGGAAGGTCCTTATCCCACAAAAAGCCCTGCATCTTACGTCATCAAAGACATTCGGTCGGACAGAACAGGTACGCCTTTAACTGCCAAAATAACGGTTCAAAGCAAAGGGGCACCTCTGGCAAGTGCATTCGTGGACATTTGGCATTGCGACGCCTCGGGCAAGTATTCGCTG
>JANMJN010000094.1:0-2131 GCA_031371355.1 Saprospiraceae bacterium | reverse complement strand
CAAAAAACGGGAAATAGTGAGGGGATACTTCATGGCGACAACTTCGAAAACAAGTCTCTCCTTCCTTGTTTAGTCTTAAAAAATCGCATTTCTGAAGGCATTTTTCAAAATTATTGGTCACTTTTGAACAATGAGCATTGGATTCCTTGCCAGCATCATTTTTATAAAGTATCTGAAATAACAAAAGATTTGTGGCTTGACCGGTTGCTCATTGAGCGTTTAGAACGCAAAACGGATGCCATTGCAGTTGCTTATGAACGGAATAGTGGTGATTGGGAAGAGACTTTTTGGCAATTCATTGCTCGATATTTTGGCTCAAAAGTCAATGCAGAACCGATGGAAAGGCTGGCACATGGACTACCACATTTGGTATTAGCGAAGCATAAAAATCAACTTTTTCAGATAGAAGCCTTGTTGTTTGGGCAATCGGGTTTGTTAGAAACTGATTTTAATGATGATTATCCAAAAGCCTTGAAAAAAGAGTTTCTGTTTTTACAAAAAAAGTACAACCTCGTTTCGCCTGTCGGTAAAACGGCGTGGAAATTTTCACGTATGCGTCCACAAAGTTTTCCGACTATTCGCTTGGCACAATTGGCGAGTTTGGTGCATAAAAGCAGTCATTTGTTTTCAAAAATCATTACACCGATGCCTATTACGGACTTAAAAATGCTTTTTGAAGTAGAAGTGAGTGAATATTGGCACAGTCATTTTATGTTTGATACCCCCTCAGTATTTTCAGAAAAAAGCTTTGGAAAAGATGCAATTGACGTTTTACTAATCAATGTCGTTGCTCCTTTTTTATTTTTTTATGGTAAAATGCGAAAAGAAGAAGCGGTAAAAGACCGAGCCCTTGAAATATTGGACAACCTAAAACCTGAAAAAAACGTCGTTACTGAGGGGTGGCAAAAGTTAGGCATGGACATTAAAAATGCAGGACGTTCTCAATCACTGATTCAATTGAAAACAGAATATTGTGATAAAAAGCAGTGTGTTAATTGTGCTGTTGGCGTAGCGATTTTGAAAAACATGACCTGAAAACAGCACTTTTCATCTTAAAATACCAAATTTTCAATATAATTATGTAAATTTGGAGTTCATTCACAATTATTTTTTTCAAATTAAAAACCTGTAAATATGAAACGTTCTTTACTCCTTTTGTTCTTCGTTCATCTATTTACGATGGCTTTTTCACAGATTACGATTCGACGAGCCGACTATACGGTCTCGGGGGTTATTAATGATACGACGACATCTCGAGGTGTCGCAATATTAGGTTTGGCAATTCCACAACGTGGTGGCAATAGAATTTGGGATTATACCGCCATAAAAGATACTCTGCCAACTTTAATATCGGGAGTTAATTCACCTGTAGCAGTTACAAAATTACCGACAGGTTTTAAAGATGCCACATTTACGTCTTCTCCTCGCCCAGCTTTTGGTACTTATTCGATTGTGGATACGCAATATAGAACATTAGATACTACTGGTCTTTATATATTAGGCTATAAACGTGGTTCATTGGTGGTCAATATCTCAGCACAAACAGGAGGAGCAACAGATTCATTGTATATTCAAAGCCGTATAAACCGATATACCACTCCCCCTTATTTGGTAAAATTTCCGATGACTTCGACAACAGTGTCTAAAATTCTGACTGTTGATACTCTCCCCTACTTACTTTCATGGGCATCCGCGACTTATACAAAGGCAGATGTTAAGTTTATTCGGCGTTCTGAATACACAACTGAAGTGCTTGGTTGGGGTACTTTGAAACTTCGTAATTCTGTGGTTGGTGGTCCAACACTCAATTATGCAGTCCTTTTTGAAAGGTATGCTGAACTACGTCAAGACAGTTTTTATCTAAATAATTTGCAGATGCCCAAACGTATTTTGGATAGTTTCAGAATGGTACAAGGGAAACAAGATACGGTTGCTATGGTTTATAGTTTGCGTGGTTTAGGCGTTAAACAAGGTATTTTAAGGTTTAATATGAGTAATGATGAAGCCTATACAGTAAGTGCAAGCCGTATTATAGAACCTACTTTGGGTCTTCTATCGGATATACACAATTTGGTAAGTTACGACGTGCCTTTGACGGTTTTTCCAAACCCTGTTACTGAGGGGGTCAATC
>JANMJN010000085.1:0-3273 GCA_031371355.1 Saprospiraceae bacterium | reverse complement strand
GGTTTAATGAAGGAACGTGTCCAATTTCTCAATGATTTCTTAGAAAAAGGTTACTACTTTTTTGAAGATGTCAAAGAATACGACACAGCAAACGTTACAAAACGTTGGAAACCCGAAAATCGCGGAAAGTTCAACGATATGCTCAACATGATGCAAACGTTGGATTACACCACCCCCCTCAGTATGGAACACGCCACAAAGGAATGGATTAACTCCAATGGCTTGAAAATGGGTGAAGTGCTGCCGCTTTTACGCATCGCCTTAGCGGGTACGATGCAAGGTCCTGCGATTTTTGATATGGCGGCGTATTTTGGAGAAGCGGAGACTTTAAGACGTTTGAATAGGGCGTTTGAAGCATTTGATAATTTAGGAAAAGTTTAGAAAAAGCTGTTTAACTTTGCTAAATAATTGATTTTGAAATGATTAAAGAAATAAAAATAGAAAACTTCAAGTCTATTGAGTCCCTCAATTTGGAATTGGGTCGGCTCAATGTGTTTATTGGCGCGAATGGGAGTGGGAAGTCGAATATTTTGGAAGCTATTGCAGTAGGTCAAGCGACTTTGGAAAATAAATTAGATGGTGAGTTTTTATTCGCACGAGGAGTAAGGGTCTTGGACGATTCTTATACTCCTTCTATGTTTGAGGTTAATAATGATAATCCTACAATTATTACCTTCAAAAATGAGGAACAAACCACCATAAAAATATACAAAGGGGGCTGGGAAATTCAAGAGCCTTTTGACTCAACTTCTCAACAAACAGAAACAATTAGAGATGAAAATAGAATAAAATCAAGAAAATTCAATAAAGCAAATGAGTATCAACCCTTTTTAATTTACGCGCCCGAAAATACTTATTTGCGAAATTTTGTCGAAGAAGGACAGATGAAACCAATCGGGGTACGTGGCGAGGGATTGTTTAATCATATTATCAAAACCTTTAAAGAAAAACCAGCCTATTTTGATAAAATCAATGAATATCTCAAAGTATTAGATTGGTTTGACGGTGTTGAAATTCCAAATAATTTAATATTTACAGAACGCCGCCTTGATTTTAAAGATTCAAACCTTGCTGTGGATTATATAGACCAACGGAGCGTTAATGAAGGTGCGTTATTTTTGCTTTTCTATTTTACTGTTTTTATGAGCGATAAAACGCCTAAATTTTTTGCCATCGACAATATTGACACTGCTTTAAATCCAAAATTAGGCAGCCAATTAATAAAAATATTGGCACAATTAGCGGAAGAGCATGGCAAACAAGTGATTTTGACAACGCACAACCCCGCTATATTAGATGGCTTGAATCTGAACGACGATATGCAACGCTTATTCGTTATTTCGCGTAATGCAGAAGGGCATACAAAGGCTTTACGGATAGAAAAAGAACCTATTGAAAATGGCAAACCCAATGTAAAACTCTCAGAACAATTTCTGCGCGGCTATATTGGTGGATTAAATTTTTGACATTATGTTACCAACTTTTGGACTCATTACTGAGGGGGAGACTGACCAACATATTTTGAAGCATATTCTAATTGGTTATTTTAACGACCCCGATTTAGTCGTCCGCAATTTGCAACCTGTTGCAGACGAAACCGATGCTGATGCCTTGAGTGCGTTTGGCGGTTGGGTCAACGTATTCAATTATTGTCAACCTGAATATTTGGAAGGTGCACTCAAACGCAATGATTTTATAGTTGTTCAAGTAGATACCGATGTATCGGAACAAAAAGGATTTGATGTTGGAAAATTGGATAAATCGGGTCAAAGATTACCCGTTTCAGACTTGATATTGAAAGTCATTGAGCGATTTCAAGAAGTCTTTTTAAAAGATTTTGAGACCACTTTTTGGGACGAATACAAAAATCGAATCTTATTTGCCGTTTCTGTTGATAGTATTGAGTGTTGGTTGTTACCGCTTTTTTATTCAGATAATACGAAAAGTGCAATCAATAGTTGTTTATACAAAGTGAATCAATATTTGATAAAAAATAAGGAAAAACCCATTCGCGAAAATAAAAATGGAGCTGTTCCGACTTACCGAAAACTTTCAAGCCAATTTATGAAAAGTAAAGTTCTGAAAGAAAGTTACCCTCAAAATCCAAGTTTCAAAATCTTCGTAGAAAACGAATTAAAATTAAAAATACCCCAAAATACTGAGGGGGTCTAATTAGATATGTCAAAACCAAGCATTCCCGAAGGAACACGCGACTTTTCGCCCGAAGTAGTAGCAAAGCGCAATTACATTTTCGACACCGTTCGCAAAGTGTTCGTCAAATACGGCTTTCAACCGATTGAAACGCCGACTTTAGAAAAACTGTCAACACTGACAGGTAAGTATGGTGATGAGGGCGATAAACTACTATTCAAAATTAGAAATAACAAAAATCTTCGTGACGAATTAGAGCAAAAAATGTCACCTGAAGCGTTTACAGAACTTTGTAAGTACTATCCTTATGACTTTATTCCAAAAGGGTCAGAGAATGGATTAAGATATGACCTTACAGTTCCTTTCGCCCGATATGTTGTAATGCATCAAAATGATATTGTGTTTCCTTTCAAACGTTATCAAATTCAACCTGTTTGGAGAGGAGACCGTCCGCAACGAGGGCGTTATCGAGAGTTTTATCAATGCGATGTGGATGTTGTCGGTTCTAATTCATTGGTTTATGAAGCGGAATTGGTGCAGATTTATGATGAGGTTTTTACCAATTTGGGTCTTGATGTTGTTATTAAAATCAACAATCGGAAAATTCTTTTCGGTATGGCAGAAGCGGCTGGTATTCCTGAAAAGTTCGTGGATATGACGGTGGCGATTGACAAACTCGATAAAATCGGCTGGGAAGGTGTTGCAAAGGAATTGACTGACCGTGGTATTGGTGAAGAAGCGATTGCACTGATTGATAAAATACTGAAAGTCAATAACTTAACGGATTTAGAAAAATTTGGCGACAAATCCGAATCTTTACTGAGGGGTATCCAAGAGCTTAGAAATTTCCATGAATATTTCGATTTTAAAGGTTCAAAAAACGATGTGCGTTTTGACATCACCTTAGCGCGAGGCTTGAATTATTACACAGGCTGCATATTTGAAGTCGCTGCAAAGGATGTCAAAATGGGCAGCATTGGCGGCGGTGGACGTTATGATGATTTGACGGGTGTGTTTGGTTTAAAAGGCGTTTCAGGTGTCGGCGTATCGTTTGGTGCGGATAGAATTTATGATTGTTTGGCAGAACTCGACCTTTTTCCAAAAGAAAATCAACAGAGTTTA
>JANMJN010000054.1:0-1738 GCA_031371355.1 Saprospiraceae bacterium | reverse complement strand
AGGCTTTCCATCTCTTTTAAAACGGCAATATTTTTTTCATCTTTAAAATAGTCAATGACATTTTCAGCCAAAACAGGACCGATTTCCTTTACAGAAGTCAACCTTTCGACATCGAAAGTGGCTAAATCCAAGACGTGTTCAACTTCTGCTGCAAGCAATTTAGCAGCTTTTTTGCCCAAATGATGAACGCTTAAGCTGTGTAAAAGCCGTTGAATCGGGTTCTTTTTCGCTTTTTCAATCGCTTTCCTCAGATTATCGGCTGATTTTTTGCCAAAACCTTCGAGTTTTGAAATCGCTTCATAATCCAACCGATAAAAATCGGCAAGCGTTTTCAGCCAACCCAATTCTTGAAATCGTTCAATCGTTGCCTTGGACATGCCTTCAATATCCATCGCATCCTTGGAAGCATGAAAAACAAAGCGCTGATAGTCCTGCGCCCCGCACGTACAGACAGGGCAACGCCACGCCGACTCGCCTTCTTCGCGCACCAAAGCCACTTTTTCAAACTTATTGATTGGACAAAACTGTGGGTATTCAATCACTTGTTCCGAACCGTCGCGCAAGTCCGCCATCGGTTTGACGATATACGGAATGACATCGCCCGCCCTTTCGACCAAAACTGTGTCGCCAATGCGTATATCTTTTGAAGAAATAAAATCCTCGTTGTGCAATGAAACAGACGACACTGTGACGCCTGCCAACTGAACAGGCTGCAATTTCGCCACTGGCGTAATTGAACCGACTTTACCGACTTGATATTCGACACTGAGCAATTTTGTCGTCGCTTGCTTTGCCTTAAATTTAAAAGCAATCGCCCAACGCGGATGATGCGAGGTGTAGCCACACCGTGACTGCAATTCCAAATCATTGACTTTGGCGACCATGCCGTCAATTTCGTAGTCATAACTGTCGCGTTTCTCTTGCCATTCATTGCAAAAAGCGATGACTTCTGCTATGTTTTTACAGACTTTCGTCGCCGCATGAGGCACTTTAAAGCCCAAACTGCCTAAAAATTCAATAGAATCGTGGTGTGTTTTGAATTGATTAGACACAAGCCCCCCCTCCCTATTTTCAGCATATCCGAGTTGATAAACGAAGGCTTCAAGTCCGCGCGCCTTGGTTTCTTTAGGGTCTTTTGTCCGCAGACCTCCTGTAGCGGCATTTCGTGGATTGGCAAAAAGCTGTAACCCTTCGGCTTCGCGTTGTTTGTTGGCTTTCTCAAAAATATCTTTACGAATCAAGGCTTCACCCCTTAGTTCTACTTTTTGAATACCCGATTTTGAAAATGCTGCACGCAGTGGAATCGAGCGCATCACCTTTGCATTGGCAGTCATCTCCTCACCCATCGTGCCATTGCCACGGGTCGCTGCACGAATTAACACATCGTTTTCATAAACCAAAGCAATCGTACCACCGTCGAATTTGGGTTCGACAACGTATTCAATATCCACTTCTGCTTCTAAATCGGCTAATTTTTTCACCTGTTCGTCGAAGTCATTGAGGTCTTCGGCGTTGTACGAATTTTCAAGCGACAGCATTTTTGTGAGATGCGGAACGGTCTTGAAATCAGTTGTAATATCGTTACCCACGCGCATCGTTGGCGAGTCGAGTGTTTGCAATTCAGGATATTGGTCTTCGAGTGATTCGAGTTTTTTATACAGCATATCATACTCATAATCACTGATTTGAGGGTCGTCTAAGATATAATACCGCCATTCGTGGTAGCGCAAGAGTTGTT
>JANMJN010001293.1:0-4794 GCA_031371355.1 Saprospiraceae bacterium | reverse complement strand
CAATAAATATAAAACAGCCATCCGTACAGCAACCCCATTTTCAACTTGATCCAAAATGATAGAATTGGGTGAAACTGCTACATCAGAAGTAATTTCAACGCCTCTATTGATAGGACCTGGATGCATGATAACTATTTGTTTATCAAGGCTTTCTAAAAGTTTTCCAGATATGCCAAAGTATTGCGAATATTCCCGAAGGGAAGGAAAAAGCTTTATGTCTTGACGTTCTAATTGGATCCTCAAAATATTTGCCACATCGCACCATGCCAATGTTTTCCGAACATCGTGTTCCACACCTACGCCAAGTTTTTCAATGTGTTTTGGAATCAAAGTGGGCGGTCCACAAACTTTTACTTCTGCGCCGAGTTTTTTTAGGCAATAAATATTGCTTAATGCTACGCGAGAATGTAAAATATCGCCAAAAATAGCGACTTTCTTTCCTTCAACTGACCCTAATTGGCGACGTATGGAATAGGCATCGAGCAATGCTTGGGTTGGATGTTCATGCGTTCCGTCGCCAGCATTGATGATATTAGCATTGATTTTTGATGCCAAAAAATGGGGTGCGCCCGGTGCAGGATGTCGCATCACAACCATATCCACTTTCATTGCCAAAATATTATTGACGGTATCCAACAGGGTTTCACCTTTTTTGACCGAAGAGGCAGCCGCTGAAAAATTGAGTACATCGGCTGATAAACGCTTTTCAGCTAACTCAAAAGATATACGTGTCCGTGTCGAATTTTCAAAAAAAAGATTGACAATCGTGATGTCACGCAAAGAAGGCACTTTTTTGATGGGACGATTGATAACTTCGATAAACTGATCAGCGGTTTCAAAGATTTGATGGATATCGCTGGGTATCAAATCTTTGATGCCCAATAGGTGTTTGGTTGAAATCTGTTTGTCAGGCATTTTATATTGTTGAATTGTTGTATTATTTTTGGTTAAATTGTTAAATTGTTACAAACAATACAACAATCTAACAATATAGCAATATACCCCTCAGTATTTAGCCTCCAAAGCCATCGTCAATAGCTTTTGGCTTTTTCTTAGGTTGTGGGGTAATGGGGGCTTTTGCAGGTAAATTTGATTCAGGTGTCTTGGACGATTGTTCTTCATCTTGGAAACGGTTCGGATTGAATTCAGTCGGTACTGATTCAGTTGGAATCCCTGAATGACCCGTTTCTTGATATTGCGAGCAGTCTAAGACAATACCTAAATCACCTTCAGGTTGTGGAAACCGGATGCTTGGGTCGTAAGATGCTAAATTGGATTTCTCCAATTTGTTCATAAATTTCGCATAAAATGGACGTGCCATCGCAGAACCTTGTCCATCAGCGATTGTCAAAAAACGAATCCATTGGTCTTCTCCACCGACCCATGTACCTACAACTAAACGAGGTGCCACACCCATAAACCAACCGTCTCGATAATCATTTGTTGTACCTGTCTTACCACCTACATCTGATTTGAGATTATTAATCCCTGGAGCTGCTTTGACATTGTATTTCAACATCCGCATTAGGACATACGCCACGTTTTTAGGCAATGCCTGTCTCGTTTCTGGAATACCTTGATACAGAACACGACCGCCTTTATCTGTTATTTTACGAATATATAAAGGTCTGACAAACATGCCTTGATTCGCAAATGCGGAATAAGCACCTGTCATTTCGATGACTTGTAATTCAGCAGAACCAAGCACTATCGCAGGGTTACGTGGAACACTTAATTGACCATTCGTAAGTTTGGTTTCAACAGGAATCCCCAACTCATTGACGATTTCTCTTATCCTTGTTGTTGAACCCATTTCTTTCAAAAGGGCAACCGAAGCAGTATTTTTCGACTCTTTCAAAGCATCCCAAAGAGTGAGATATTGACCTGAATAGCCGCCAGAATTTTTAGGCGTCCATGGGGTAGACAAACCAAAACTACCTTCACCTACACTAATCGTTTGTGCTACATCATGTACAGATTTGCATGGTGAAATGCCTAAGTCAACTGCTGCTGCATAGACAAAAGGCTTGAAAGTTGAACCTACTTGTCTATCAGATCGAACATGGTCGTACTGGAAATATTTGTGTCCAATGCCACCTATCCAAAACTTTACAAAACCCGTTGTAGGGTCAACACCCATAGAACCAAGCTGTAAGTGCATTTTATGGTAACGAATGGAGTCAAGAGGAGACATTGAGGTATCCCTTTCTCCACTTGAGGTATAAGCAAAAACCTTCATTTTAACTGGCTTATTAAAATCGGTTTTTACTTGAGCTTGTAAAGCATTCCAACGCACACGCAACTCTTTCCAATAGTCACCAGTCATAATTCGGCGCAAAATATCCGCACGTTTTGCACCGATACTATTGGTTTTTAACAAACCATCGATATGTCCTTTTCTAATTTCTTCGCGCAACATATTGATAATGTCAGAATCCATTAAGGTAAAGCCATCAAATCCGCTTTCAATTTTTTCAGTCAAATCATCTAAAATCTTATCCCTCAGTAATTGATAACGGTCAGAGTTGCGAATCTGTGCGTCAAGTGTTGCCAAACGAATACGAATCATATCGTCGGTCGTATCTTCTTCTTTATATGTCCACGGGTCACGTCCCCGCCAAACGCGGAAATATTTAGCTTGCAACGCACTCATGTGCTCAATCAAAGCCTCTTCCGCCATTTGCTGCATTTGAGGATCAATGGTTGTGTAAATTTTCAGACCATCTCTATAAACATCATAACTTGAGCCATCGGGTTTGGTGATGCCCCGTTCTTTCAAAATACGTTTAACATCTTCACCTAAGGTCGTACGAAAATAGGTCGCCATACCGTCATTGTGCGATTGCGTTTTAAATCGAGAGACATCAAGTGGTGTTTTTTTAGCTGCTTCACAAGTCGCTTTTTTGATAAAACCTGCATCATAAGTGCGGTCGAGCACCAAATTACGTCTTTGGCGTGTTTTTTCATTGCGGCGAATAGGGTTGAACAAAGACGAATTATTACACATAGCAACAAAAGTAGCGGCTTCTTCAAGGCTCAATTGTTCGGGTGATTTTGCAAAATATACTTCTGATGCAGCGCGAATACCAGGTGCATTATATCCAAAATCGTAGGTATTCAAGTACATTGTCAGGATTTCCTCCTTCGTGTAGGCACGTTCCAACTTAACAGCGGTAATCATCTCACTCAACTTTCGGTAGTAATAACCAAAGGCTTTTTCCAAAAAATTCATGTTTTTGAAATCTCGGTCGCTGTACAGCAATTTTGCCAATTGCATAGTCAAAGTAGAGCCACCGCCTTGATGTTGACCTAAAAAAGCACCTTTCACAACACGCGCTAAGGCTTCGGGGTCAATACCTGCATGGTCATAAAATCGCTTATCTTCCGTAGAAATCAAGGCTTGAAGGAGGTGTTTGGGCAACTGATTGAAGCTAACAGGTGCGCGGTTTTGTACATATATGCGCCCTATAACCGTAGTATCATTACCAGCTAAAACTTCTGAAGCCAAGTTCAGAGAGGGGTCTTCTAACTTCTTAAATGAAGGTGTCAGAAATGAAAAAGTTATGATTGATAGACCTAAAACGGTCAATCCGCCGTAAAATATGCGCCACATTCTTCGTGTCCAAAGTTCATGTTCTTCTGAGCGCGAAGACCATTCTGTTTGTTTTGGTAGTGAAGATTCTGTTCTGAAATCAGCCATGATAGAATAATGAATGATGAATAAGTAATCTTTAATTAATTGATAACCAAATAATTGAGTATTTTATTACCTATAATTTTATAAATTTATCGTTTTATACTGAGGGGGGTCATTGAAAGCTCAATATAGTCTGCTTTACAATGTAACCTCTTTCTGCTTTCTTTTCCCAAGCGATAGCAGCGTCCAATTTTTGGGTATCCAATATGTGTTGTTCTTTATAGACTAAACCAATGCCCTTAGCATATTTCTCTAAATTATAGCGTTTTTCCGTCAATATACGGGTATCACTTTGTGCTCTAACGGTTAAAACATCGGTAAAGTCTTTTATACCAATTTTTTCAGCTTTGCCAAAACTCAACACTTCATAGTTCCATTTTTTTGAAAACAACCCCATGCGTTCACCTGCAACTTCTATGATAAGCGATTGGTCGCAATAAACATTGCCATCCCAAGTTGTTCGCTCGCCAAAAAAGCGCGGAAATTTGATGAACTTCAAATTATCCTCTGTCCTCAAAGCCTCATTGTCTGACAATGCCGACGTAAATATTTTTTTAACTTCAAAATTGGAAGAACTTCCTCTACGGCGTTCGCTTCGTTCAATTTTGTAAGTCAAAAGCCCAGTGATGTCTTTAAAAGTATCTACAAAAACTTCTTTGATTTGCCAGCGGTAAGTGTCAATCTGTACAGTATTCCCAGGTTGCGGGTCATAAATCACCGTATCAATATCGTAAATGAGCGTTTTGCCGATTTGCAAGGGGAAATAATCTTTTGCCATATCGGGCAAAGTAAGTGTTTCATTTTTACCACATGAACCGATAAAAAGACTCAAAAGAAAGAAGATAACAACAGTTAACGCCTGCATCAAAGCTGTTTGCGTCCATGTATTTGTTTTTCTATTTCTAACTTTTTGCCAATTAATACTGAGGGGGATGTTCCTCTTTTTCATGTGTGAAAAGGTGTTAAATATTGAAAGTCGATGCCACGCGAGTTGCAATTCATGGCAGACGACTCGCACGAAATCCTTGGCTATTTGATCTTCAATATCGGTGACTTCCCGAGAAAGGTCGCTCGCGTCGCCGCTGCCTCCAAGCAAC
>JANMJN010001284.1:0-1909 GCA_031371355.1 Saprospiraceae bacterium | reverse complement strand
GGTTTATTTTCAAAATAAATATGGCTGTTTTTGACAATCGTTTTGTTGATGGTAAAAAGGGGATTTGGGGATTTGCCATCAGATGTTTTTTGCGGTTTAGTGATTAAATATCTAAAATCCAAGCCTTCTACCATCAAATCATTGATATCCACATTCAAATCTTGGAGATTAATGCTGTCCACATTTATATGAAACTTTTGTAAGTTCACATCCATGAAATTGCCTAAATAATAATCTTTTTGTTTGAACTGCGTGTGGGTTATGTCTATGTCTTTAACTATTAAATTCAAAACTTGAGTAGTGTCTTTTGCTTTAACAGATGTTTCTTTTGATTTAAAAGCATCGAGTATAAATTGATAATTGTAAGTACTGTCCGTCTCTTTGTTATAAAGATTGACATAAAATTGGTCAATAACGACTTTATTGATAACGTATTTGGATTGGATAAGGGCAAGCATGTCAACATCAATTTTCACGTGTTTACCCAATAGGAGTGTGTCATGGGCTCTATCCAATAAGAATAAGCCATCTACTTCTATCCATTTAGGAAAGCTGAAATCAATCTGACCGATTTCAAAAGTGGTGTTTGTTTTATGTTGTATATAAGTCTGTACTTTGTCTCTTATCAGATTTTTTGCCCAATGTGTTTGCAACGATAAAACGATAATGAGTAGTAAAACTATTACGACTAACAAGAAACAACCTGTTACTTTTAAAAGTTTTTTCATGTGATTAATTAAAACTGCAAAGGTTGGTATTTTGGGGAAAAGAAGCGTTACACAATTTTTTTAATAAATTACATTATTCACACATCACTCAAATATAGCCCTTGTTTTCAAATGCGAATCATCGCAAAATGGACCTTTTGCGCAGGTTTTACATTGACACAGCTTATATGCTCTTTCTTTTTTAATCGTAAATTTCATAGGTTGAAACTTTGTGCCATGATGCGACCCGTCGCAAAACGGCTGGTTTTTACTGTATCCGCATTGGCAATAGAGATAATCGCCTGCTTGTAAGGTTAAAACAGCTGGTTCATTGACGGTTGTTTTTTCAAATTTAAAATCTTTTGAAATCTCTGAACCTTCTTTATCGGACATGACGAGTGGGTAAAATGTATGCGCCGCCCAGGAGTCTTTTGGGTCATTCGGGATACCGTATTCTGTTGGAAAAGCGTGTGTGAATTTTGCAGTTCCGAAGAGTTGATCCCAAATCGAAAACATATTACCAAAATTGCCATTTGGGTTGCCGATATCGTCTATTTTTGAAACAGCATGATGTCCATGGTGAAAAGCTGGGGTGATGAAAATGCGTTCCAACACTTTTAAAATAGGCATAAAGGCTTTGTTTTTATAAAAAAACGAGTCCCAAGTGACCAAACTATGCGATGAAATGACGATTATTTGTTTTAAAATAATACCAATGGTTACAGGAATACCACCATAAAAAAATGCGAAAGCACCCATCCACCAGATATTAGGCATCAGCATATAAAAATAAATGGACTCCCGATATGAAACCAAAAACCCCATTTCGGTTGCCGCATGATGCGCCCGATGCCATTTCCAAAGCCATTTATGTTCGTGCGATGAGCGATGATACCAATATTGAAGGAAATCGTCACCTAATATGAATATAATGAGCCCCGCCCAGAAAGGCAAAGTTGTCCATGCTCCTGCTTGGCTCGGGAAAAGAAATTTTATCAAGGAATAGGATAAAAAGAAGACAATGGGTTTTGTGATAATAAATAGAAAAAACGCATTGACCGTTTCAATAAGTACATCGTCTTTGCTGCGTTTTGAATTTGAAAGATAACCAGCAACAGCTTCTATTATACCAAAAAAAAAGAGAATGCCAAAGACGAAAGTCGCTTCGTGTGCGGTTAATAAGGTAATAATTTTTTCCATTT